>NZ_JBHXTQ010000002.1:0-154959 GCF_042677305.1 Kitasatospora sp. NPDC127121
TGTCTTCTGCGGCTTGACGCCCCGTCCGACGTTTCAAACTCTAGCCGATCCCCGCTCCGAAAAGCGAATCGGCCGCAATCCAATAAAACGAGCACGCCGAATAGGAACCAAGCCGCGACAAGACGCGACCCAGCCCGAACCGGGAAATGGTGTTTCAAAAGGATTGGCCGCCCCGGGACCGTCCGCGCCGATGCGTGTCCGGTGCTCCCTGCCGAGCGACTAGAGAACACTACCCCTGGCCGGCGTCACGGGCAAGCCGCTGCCGGGGACGGTCCGGGTACACAGGGCGCGGCCGGCTTTCACGTACTCGCCGTTGGGGTGGTCGTTGCCGGTCACCCAGTGGCGGGCGGTGGCCTCGTCGCGGCCGCCGTCGCGGTGGCGGCGGAGCAGGCGCTCCTCGCGGAGGGCGTCGTCGGTGTCCACGTACCAGAGTTCGCGCAGCAGGCGGCGGGCCTCCGGCCACGGGGTGTCGGTGGAGGCGAGGTAGTTGCCCTCGGTGATGACGAGGCGGGTGTGCGGGCGGACGACGTGGCGGGCGGCGACCGGTTCGTCGAGGGTGCGGTCGAAGTCGGGGACGTAGATGTCCTGGAAGCGGTCGGCGGCGATGCGGCGCAGCAGGGCGACGTAGCCGTGGGCGTCGAAGGTGGCGGGGGCGCCCTTGCGGTGGGTCAGGGCGAGGCGGTCCAGCTGGGCGGCGGACAGGTGGAAGCCGTCGAGCGGGACGTACCCGGCGCTGCCGGGGCCTTCGGCGCGTTCGATCTCGGCGACGAGGTGCCGGGCCAGGGTGGACTTGCCGGCGGCGGGCGGGCCGGCAAGTCCGAGGATCGTACGGGCGTTGCTGCCCGGGCCCCGGAGGAAGCCGAGGGCGAGGGCGGTGAGGCGGTCCTCGTTCATGGCCGCACCCTACTCACCGCCGGCCCGGGCCTCACCGCTCGGCGAGGGCGGGCACTTCCAGGGTGAGGGTGCCGGCGTCGGCGTCGAGGACGGCGGGGACGCCGAGCGGGACGGTCAGGGTGGAGGGGCAGTGGCCGAAGCCGAGTTCCCAGATGACGGGTATGCCGAGCGGGCCGAGGCGGTCGAGCATGACGTCCCGGACGCGGTCGAGCCGTCCGCAGCCGTCCCAGGAGCCGAGCGCGATGCCGGCGACCCCGTCGAACGCGCCGGAGCGCAGGAACTGGGTGAGGAGCCGATCGAGCTGGTACGGGTGCTCGTTGACGTCCTCCAGGATCAGGATGCCGCCGGCGTAGGAGGGCCGGGCGGCGGGCGTGCCGCGCTCGGCCGCGAGGACGTGGACGCAGCCGCCCGCGGTGACGCCCCTGGCGCGGCCGGGGACGAGGGCGGTGGCGGTCGGTGAGGTGAGCACGGTGGTGGCCGTGGGCTCGAAGAGGGTGCGGCGCAGGTGCTCGGCGGTCGGTCCGTCGGCGATGAAGGAGCCGGCCGCGCTCATCGGCCCGTAGAGGGTGGCGATGCCGAGCCGCTGGGCGAAGGCCTCCTGGAGGGAGGAGACGTCGCTGAAGCCGATGAACGGCTTGGGCGGGGCGGCGCGCATGGCGTCCCAGTCGAGCAGGTCGACCATGCGGTGGACGCCGTAGCCGCCGCGGGCGCAGATGACGGCGTCGACGGTGGGGTCGAGCCAGGCGGACTGGAGGTCGGCGGCGCGGTCGGCGTCGGTGCCGGCGAGGTAGCCGAGGGTGGGGTGGGCGTCGAGGACGTGCGGGGCGACGGTGACTCGCAGGCCCCAGGAGCGGAGGATCGCGCAGCCGTCGGTGAGTCGCTGGGAGTCGATCGGGCCGCTGGGGGCGACGACGGCGATGTGGTCGCCGGGGCGCAGGTGCGGCGGGCGGGTCAGACCCTGGCCGGACGTGGTCGGGTGCTGGTCCATGGGTCGGGACGCCTTTCGGGGGAGGCCGGGTACGGGCGGCCTCGGTGTGGTCGAGGCCGCCCGGTGACGATATGCCCCCGTTTCGACGGGCCGATGTCCGCGAGCCGACGTCTTCGGGCCGGAGGTGCGCCGGAGGTACGCCGGAGGTGCCCCGACGGTGCGGGGCGGTTCTTCAGATCGCCCCCATCACCTTCCTGACCTCGTCGAGGGTGGCGTCGGCGACGGCGTTGGCGCGTTCGGCCCCGTCGCGCAGGACCTGGCGCAGGTGGCCTCGGTCGGCGGCGAGTTCGGCACGGCGGGCGCGCAGGGGGCGGAGGTACTCGTTGACGGAGTCGGTGACGGTGCGCTTGAGCGCGGCGGCCCCGCCGTCGCCGAGTTCCTCGGCGATCTCCTCGGGTGCGCGGTCCTGACAGAGCGCGGCGAGCAGGACGAGGCTGGAGACCTCGGGCCGGTTGGCCGGGTCGTAGTCGATCCGGCGGTCGGCATCGGTCCTGGCGCCGCGGATGATCCGGGCGGTCTCGTCCTCGGTGGCGCCGAGGGGGACGGAGTTGCCCCGGCTCTTGCTCATCTTGCCGCCGTCGGTGCCGAGCAGCAGCGGGGCGTCGGAGAGCAGTGCGCGGGGGGTGGGGAAGACGGCGCCGCCGTCGGCGTGCGGGTAGCGCTCGTTGAAGCGGCGGGCGATGGTGCGGGCGACTTCGAGGTGGGGCAGCTGGTCCTGGCCGACCGGGACGAGGTTCGCCTTGCAGAAGAGGATGTCGGCGGCCTGGTGGGCGGGGTAGGTGAACATCAGCCCGTTGACGGCGGACTGGCGGGAGTGCGCGATCTCGTCCTTGACGGTGGGGTTGCGGTTCAGTTCGGCGACGCTGACCAGGCTGAGGAAGGGCAGCAGCAGCTGGTTGAGGGCGGGGACGGCGCTGTGCGCGAAGATCGTGGCGCGGTCGGGGTCGAGGCCGGCCGCGAGGTAGTCGAGGACGAGGTTCTCGGTGTGCTCGGCGAGCCGGTCGGCGATGTCCCGGTCGGTGATGACCTGGTAGTCGGCGATCACGACGAACATCTCGACGCCCTGGTTCTGGAGCTGGACGCGGTTGTGCAGGGTGCCGAAGTAGTGGCCGAGGTGCAGCGGTCCGGTGGGGCGGTCCCCGGTGAGGACGCGGTGGCCGGCCGGGTCGGCGGTGAAGGTGGCGGTGGTGGCCACGGACGGGGTCGTCGAGGTCGTCGGGGTCGTCGCGTTGGTCGCGGTCGTCGCGGTGGTCATCGGGTTTCTCCTCGGTACGGCGGCGGTGGCGGCCGTCCGGGGCGGGGGCCCGTTCCGTGGGAAACGCGAAAGGGCCGTCCATTCCGGACGGCCCTGGTCGAGCGGGTGGGGTGGCCGTCCCTCAGGACGGCCACCAGCACTGGCCCGCGTAAAGCTTCATGCGGTCGAGGATAGCGTCGATGCCCGGCGGCGTGGTCGGTTTTCGGCGCTCCCGGTCCCCTCGGTCCTCCCGGTCCTCTCAGTCCTCGACGACCAGCGCGGGGGTGTCCTTGCGCAGCGTCTCGCCGCGGAAGAACTCCGGCCGGGCCAGCCCGTAGCAGGTCATCAGGACGGCGCCGAGCAGCAGGATGCCGACGCCGATGACGAACACCGAGCCGATGCCGAAGACGGCGCCGCTGCCGTAGTCCGGGCTCCAGGCGTCGGTGAGGGTCTGCAGGAAGACCCCGCTCAGCAGCACGCCGCCGAGCAGCGGGGCGATGCCCTTGAGGAACAGGTCGCGGGGGCCGGTGCGCAGCGAGCGGCGGAAGTACCAGACGCAGGCGAACGCGGTCAGCGCGTAGTAGAAGCAGATCATCAGGCCGAGCGCCAGGATGGTGTCCTGGACGACGTTCTCGCTGATCAGGCTCATGCCGACGTAGAAGACGGCGGTGGCGATGCCGGCCGCGACGGTGGCGTACCCGGGGGTGCGGAAGCGCGGGTGGACGGCGCCGAAGCGCGGCGGCACGGCGCGGTAGGCGCTCATCGCGAGCAGGGTGCGGGCCACCGGGATGAAGGTGGTCTGGAGGCTGGCGGCGGCGCTGGCGACGACGGCCAGGAAGAGCAGGACGCTCCACGGCGAGCCGAGGACCGGGCGGGCGAGCGCGGCGAAGACGTTGTCGGAGGTCTCCGGGTTGCTGAGGCCGGAGCCGGTGGAGCCGACGCCCGCGAACATCTGGGCGGAGATCGCGACCAGCAGGTACGAGCCGACCAGGGTGACCATGGAGACCATCGCGGCGCGACCGGGGGTCTTGGCGCTGCCGAGGGTCTCCTCATTCATGGTGAGGCAGGTGTCCCAGCCCCAGTACATGAAGATCGACAGCGACAGGCCGGCGGTGAAGGCGCTGAAGGAGCTGACCTGGAGCGGGTTGAGCCAGGAGAACGAGAAGCCGATCGAGTCGGGCAGGTCGCCGGCGGCGGCCTTGCCGATGGCGATGGCCGAGAAGAGCACCAGCACGGCGAGTTGGAGGCCGACCAGGCTGTACTGGAACCACTTGGTGGCGGTCATCCCCCGGTAGCTCATCGCGGTGGCGCCGGCGATCAGCAGGACGACGGTGAGCAGGTGGACGGCCTGGTTCTGGTCGAGTTCGGCGACCCAGCTCCTGCCGGTCATCTCGCCGAGCATCAGGTAGAGGAAGTCGGTCGCGACCCCGGCCAGGTTGGACAGCACGATGATGGTCGCGACGGTCAGGCCCCAGCCGGCCATCCAGCCGACCCGGGGGCCGAAGGCCTTGACCGTCCAGGTGAAGGACGTGCCGCAGTCCGGGAAGTCCTTGTTCAGCTCCTTGTAGGCGAACGCGACGAGCAGCATCGGCAGGAAGCCGGCCAGGAACACGGCGGGCATCTGGACGCCGACCGCGGTGACGGTCGGCCCGAGTGTCGCGGTCAGGCAGTAGACCGGGGCGACCGTGGAGACGCCCAGGACCACACTGCCCAGCAGGCCCACCGAGTTGCCCCGTAGACCCTTGTCCCCCGCTCCCCCAGCTGTCCCCTGGTCGGGGACTCCACCACTGATGCCACTGACCGGGGCACCCTGCGGAGCGTCGGGCGCCATTGCCCGGCCGCTGCTTCCGTGCTCTGAGAGCTGCTGATCAAACACCAGCGCACCCTAGGCGCGAGCATGGAAGGTTGAGTAGACCAACCCTTGGTGATCTAAACCACTTGCTTCGATTCGTTCTCGACGAAGGCCGTCAAGGTGCAGCATTAACGGCGCGTTAAGCGGTGTACCTTGGTTTCAAAGGATCAGGGTCAAGAGAATTTCTCCCTTATGTCAAGGTTTGAGATGGTTCGCCCTCGGCCCGGACGGGCCACTACGCCCCCCTCGGATGCTTCGGATAGGTTTGCCTCACCTAACCTCGATTCGAAGGAGCGTCGCGTGGCCCCCCACCCCGACGACCTGGTCCTCGTCCCCCGCACCCCCTCCCGCCGCAGGTTCCTCTCCGTCGGGATCGCCGGTGGGGCGGTCCTCGGCCTCGGCGGACTGCTCACCGCCTGCGGCAGCTCCGGCGGCTCGGGCGGCAACGGCGGCTCCGGCGGCGCGACCCCCGGCACCGGCGGCGCATCGCCCGACCAGAAGTCGGTCAAGCAGGGCGGCGACGACTACGCCACCGTGATCGAGAAGATGAAGGGCTTCGGCACCGACGCCGCCCCCGGCGTCTACCCGCGCACCGTCAAGCACGCCATGGGCGAGACCGTCATCCCCGCCAAGCCCACCCGGGTCGTGGTGCTGGACACCGGCGAACTCGACAACGTCGTCGCACTCGGCATCCAGCCGGTCGGCATCGTCTACACCGACGGCTCCAAGTCCCTGCCGTCCTACCTCAAGGACAAGGCCGGCAACCCGGCCAACGTCGGCACCATCAACAGCCTCAACCTGGAGGCCATCGCCGCGCTCAAGCCCGACCTGATCCTCGGCAGCCAGCTGCGCGCCCAGGACCAGTACGCGCAGCTGTCCAAGATCGCGCCGACCGTCTTCTCGCTGCGCCCCGGCTACCCCTGGAAGCAGAACTTCCAGCTCAACGCCAGCCCGTTCGGCCTGGAGGCCGAGGCCAAGACCCAGCTCGACGCGTACCAGGCGGCCGCCACCGCGATCGGCGCCAAGCTCGGCGACAAGCGGCCCACCATCACGCCGCTGCGCTTCATGCCCGGCCGGACCCGGCTGTACGCCGAGCTGTCCTTCATCGGCACCATCCTCACCGACATCCCGCTGCCGCAGCCCAAGATCGAACAGGTCAAGGAACTCGCGGTGGAGGTCAGCCCGGAACAGATCGACAAGGCCGACGCCGACTGGATCTTCTACGGCGTGTACGGCAGCCCCAGCTCCACCAACCAGGACGCGGTGCTCGGCGGCGCGCTCTGGAAGACCCTCGGCGCGGTCAAGTCCGGTCAGGCCCGGCCGGTTTCGGACGAGACCTGGTTCCTCGGGCTCGGTGTCATGGCGGCCAACGCGGTGCTCGCCGACCTCAAGGGCTTCGTCGCGCCCGGCACTTGAGCCGACACGGGGTGTAGGGGCGGGCAGTGGTCTCGCGCACACCCCCGGAATTGATGCTTGGAGCTGGTCGCGCGGTGCGGGAGGATCATCCGGACCGTCCGCCGAAGGGCCCGTGCCGATGACCTCGCTCCACCCCGCCGCAACCGACCCGTCCCTGCCCGGCCCGCCCGGGGACAGCGCCGGATCCGCGCCCCCGCACGCCGCACGCTGCTCCATCGCGACGGCCGCCGAGACCGGCCCGGCCGGCACTCCGGGCGCCGCCCCGTCCGGCACCGCCGGCGGGCCACGCCAGGCCGGCGGCTCACGCCACGACTCGGTGCCGCAGCCGCGCGGACGGGAGGACGGCGGGGCAGACGGCGGACTCGCGGCGGCGAGGGGCGAGGCGGCTGCGGACGATCCGACCACCTCGCGGCTGCGGGCGGCGCTCGCCGACCGGCTGCGGGCTGCCCGCGCCCAAGGCCGCTCGGTCGCCGACCTGGCGGCCGCGTGCCGGCGATCGGCTACGGAAGTCCGGGCGCTGCTGGGCGAGAGCGCCGAGGACGGGGACTGCGAGGACTGCGAGGACGGCGAGGTCCGTGAAGGCGGCGCGGGCGGCGAGGGTGTTGAGCACCGTGGAGACGTTCCGGGTGGCGGGGCCGAGACCGTGGGCGGGCGGACCGGGGCCGGGGTCGGCAGGTTCGGCCGGCCGGCCGTCGCGCCCGAGGGCGACCGGGCCGTGCCCGTGCTGCGCGCGGCGCGCGAGGAACTCCGGGCCGCCGGCTCCCGGCGCCCCGCGCCCTCGCGCCGGCTGCGCCGGATGCACCCGCAGGCCGACGCGACCGGGCAGGGGGCGGCCGCACGGGAGACGGCCGCGACCGAACCGATCGGGACAGCACCTACGACACCCGTGACCTCCGCCGCTCTCCCGGCCGAGGTCTGGGCGGCAGCCGCACCCGGTTCAGGTGAACTCATCGGAGGCACCGGGGCGGTGACGGCTCCGTCGGCCGCCGCCCCCGAGGCGGCGCGGGCCGAGACACCGCTCGGCATCCTGATCGGCGGCAGCCCGAACCAGCCCGAGGCCGTCGGCCGCCCGGAGGAGCGGGCGCCGGTCCGGGTGACGGCGGAACCGGTCCGGCTCGGCCGCGGCACCAGCCTGATCGTGCTGCCCTCCTGGCGCGCCGCCATCGCCGTCTCGGTGCCGACCGAGCAACTGCTGTCCGCCACCGGGCTCGCCTTCGAGCAGTTGGCCGACGCGCAACTGACCGTGCTGATGAACCCCTGCGCGCTGCACGACCGGGAGCTGGACCTGCACGGTTGGGAATCCGGCCCGGGCGGGCGGGCGCGACGCGGCGGGCGCCCGTAGGGGCGTGCGCTTGTAGCAGCGTGTGGCCGTAGCAGCGCGCTCTTGGGGCCCGCCGGTGACGGTCAGGAGACGGCGGTCAGGAGATCGCGGTCGGCCGTGCGTCGGGGAGCGGTCAGCGGGTGGCCGTCAGCGGGTGGCCGGGGCGTTCGGGATGAAGCCGAGGTCGACGGGTACCGGGGGGCGCCCATCGACGGCCCAGCCCTCGCGGACGGCGGCCAGCAGCTCCGGCAGCCGGGGCGGCCAGAGCGCGTCGGCGTGCTCGTCCGCCAGGTCGGCCGGGGTCCACCAGCGCCAGTCGAGGATCCGGTCCTCGGCGTGCACCGCGCTGACGTCACCGACCGGGCCGCGGTGCGGTCCGCCCGTGAGGTAGATGTGCTCGTGCTGACGGACCGGGGTGCCGTGCCAGGTGAAGTCGTGTTCCCAGGTACAGAGCAGCGGGCCCGGTTCGAGGTCACTCCAGCCCGTCTCCTCCCAGAGTTCGCGCCGGGCGCCGGTCCACGGGGTCTCGCCGGGTTCCAACCCGCCGCCCGGCATGGTCCAGTGGACGCCGACCTCGTCGTTGTCCGAACGGAGCAGGAAGACCGAGCCGTCCTCGTCCAGGACCACCGTGCGAGCCGCCTGCCGGGGGACACGTGTACGGAGTCTCAGCAGATTTCGCATCGGATCACTCTCCCAGCACCCGGCTGGGCCGTCGAGCGGGTTTGACGCGCCGAAAGCCGCCGACGCCGCCCCGCCCGGGCCTTACCCTGACGGCCATGCCCGTACCCGCGATCCTCTTCCCCGCCGACCCGCTCAACCCGCGCCGGCCCGACCCGCACTTCGCCTGGGAGGCCAGGCTGCTGCGGGAGTTGGGCGGCGAGCACCACCTGGTCGACCACGACGCGCTGCTCGCCGGGCACGCCGAGCAGGCGGTCCGGCGGGTGCCGCAGGACCGGGGTCCGCTCTGGTACCGGGGCTGGATGCTTCCGTCCGCCCGCTACGCCGGTTTCGCCACCGCGCTCGCCGCGCGCGGCTGCGCCCTGCTGACCAGCCCGGCCGGCTATGCGACGGCACACGAACTGCCGGGCTGGTACGACGTGTTCGAGGGGGCGACTCCGCCCAGTACGTGGATCCCCACCGCCGCTTCCGCGGTGCCCGGGCCGGAAGAGCTGGCGGCCGCCGTGGCCCGGCTCGGCGGGAGCGGGCCGGCGATCGTCAAGGACTACGTGAAGTCGCGCAAGCACGAGTGGCACGAGGCCTGCTACATCCCCGAGTTGGCCGATCTGGCGAGCGTCGGGCGGGTGGTGGCGCGGTTCGTCGAGCTCCAGGGCGAGTTCCTGACCGGCGGGGTGGTGCTGCGGCGGTACGAGGAGTTCGAGCGGCCGGCCGACGGGACGGGCGGCAGCTCGGGCGACGACTCGGGCGGAGGGTCGGATGACCGTTCGGGCCGTGGGAGCGGGCGGG
Source organism: Kitasatospora sp. NPDC127121 (assembly GCF_042677305.1). Classification (NCBI taxonomy): domain Bacteria; kingdom Bacillati; phylum Actinomycetota; class Actinomycetes; order Kitasatosporales; family Streptomycetaceae; genus Kitasatospora; species Kitasatospora sp. NPDC127121. Next base: position 9,170 of record NZ_JBHXTQ010000002.1, read on the forward strand.
CCGTGGAGGCGCGGGTGTGGTGGCTGGACGGCGAACCCGTCCTGGTCGGGCCGCACCCCGACGCACCCCACCACGGTGTCGAACCCGACCTCACCGGCGTCCGCCCCCTGGTCCGGATGCTCGGCTGCCGCTTCGTCACCACCGACCTCGCCAGCCGGGCCGACGGCTCCGGCTGGCGCGTGGTCGAGGTCGGGGACGGACAGGTCAGCGACCTGCCGCACGGGATCGACGCCACCGGCCTGCTGGCCTCGCTGATCGCCGCCTGACGATCAGCCTGGCGGGCCGTCGGCGACGACCCGCCAGGCTGATCGCGGGCAGTCGGCTACCCCGCGGCGACGGCCTCGACCGCCGGGTGGCCGTCCGCGATGAACGCCTGCCAGAGCCGGGCGTACGTGCCGCCCCGGGCGAGCAGTTCGGTGTGCGTGCCGTCCTCGACCACCCGGCCGTGGTCCAGCACGACGACCCGGTCGGCGCGCTCGGCGGTGGTCAGCCGGTGGGCGATGACCAGCGTGGTGCGGCCGCCGCTGAGCCGGTCCGCGGCCTGGTTGACCACCGCCTCGGTGGCCAGGTCGAGCGCCGCGGTCGCCTCGTCGAGCAGCAGGACGTCCGGATCGACCAGTTCGGCCCGGGCCAGCGCGATCAACTGCCGCTGGCCGGCCGAGAGGTTGCGGCCGCGACCCGCGACCTCGTGGTCGTAGCCGCCGGACAACCGGACGATCATGTCGTGCGCGCCGACCGCCCGGGCCGCCGCCTCCACCTCCGCCGGCGAGGCGTCGGGCCGGCCGTACGCGATCGCCTCGCGCACCGTGCCCGCGAACAGGTACGCCTCCTGCGGCACCACGCCCAGCCGGTGGCGGTACTGCGCCAGGTCGAAGCGGGTGAGGTCGACCCCGTCCACCCGCACGGTGCCCTCCGTCGCGTCGTAGAACCGGGCGACCAGCTTCACCAGCGTCGACTTGCCGGCGCCGGTCTCGCCCACCAGCGCCACCGTCTGCCCGGCCGGAATGTGCAGGTCCACACCGGTCAGCACGTTCGGGGCGCCGTCCGCACCGCCGTTGTAGGCGAAACCGACACCCTCGAAGGAGATCTCGCCGCGCAGCCCCTCGGGCACCGGCACGGGGTCGGCCGCCTCGGCCGTGGCGGTCGGGGTGCGCAGCAGCTCCCGGATCCGGCCGAGGCCCACCGAAGCCTGCTGGTAGCCGTCGAACACCTGGGACAGCTGGTTGACCGGCGCGAAGAACAGATCGATGTACAGCAGGTACGCGACCAGCGCGCCGACCGTCAGCGTCCCGGCGTCGACCCGGGCCGCGCCCACGATCAGCACCAGCGCGGCGGCCACGCTGGAGAGGAACTGGACGAACGGGAAGTACAGCGAGATGTACAGCTGCGCGCGCACCCGGGCCTCGCGGTAGGCGACGCCCCGGGCGACGAAGCGGTCCGTGTTGGTGTCCAGGCGGCGGAAGGCCTGGACGATCCGCATGCCCGCCACGTTCTCCTGGAGGTCGGCGTTGACGGTGCTGATGAGGTCCCGGGACAGCTCGTACTGGTCCCTGGACTTCCGTCGGAACACCAGCGTCGCGATCACCAGCAGGGGCAGCACCGCGAAGACCACCAGGGCCAGGCCGGCGTCGATGATCAGCAGCGCGGCGAAGATCCCGCCGAAGGTCAGCAGGCTGACCACGGCGGTGACCACGCCGGTCTGCAGGAAGGACGTCAACGAGTCCAGGTCGGTGGTCATCCGGGTCATGATCCGGCCGGACAGCTCGCGCTCGTAGTAGTCCAGGCCGAGCCGGTTGAGGTGGGCGAAGATCTTGAGGCGGAGCATGTAGAGCACCCGCTCACCGGTACGGCCGCTGACCCGGTTCTCGGCGCTCTGCACCAACCAGTCCAGCAGCACCACCACCAGCGCGGCGAGCGCGGCCACGGCGACCCCCGACATCAGGGCCTTGCTGACGCCCTGGTCGATGCCGTGCCGGATCAGCACCGGCAGCACCAGGCCGGAAGCCGCGTCGAGCGCGACGAGCAGCAGGGCCAGGGCGAGCGGGACGCGGAAGGGGCGCAGCAGGCGGCGGAGGGTGAAGTCCGGGTCACCGGCCTCGGCCTCGGCGCGCGGGACCGCCGGGGAGTCGGCGGCCGGCGGGAGGGCCGCGACCCTGGCCAGCAGGTCGGGGTCGGCGGTGCGGGCCGCCTTGACCAGGGCGGGGGTGGGGAGGTCGGGGGTGGCAGGGGCGGCGGGTTGCGAGGCGACGGGTTCCGGGGCAACGGGTTCCGGGGCCGGGGCCTGCGTGGGGGTCGGTTCGTCGACCTGCTCGGAGGTGGACCGCGCCTCGGTCTGCTCGGCGGCCTGCTCAGCGGTCTGCTGCTCGGGGGTCTGCTGCCCGGCGGGCTGCTCGAGGGTCTGCGGAGAGGTCTGCTCGACGGTCTGCGGGGCCTCGGACGACCGGGGTGTGCGGCCGGCCTCGGGGTCGGTGATCAGAGCCCGGTACTGGGGACATCGGGCGTCGAGTTCCTCGTGCGTGCCGATGTCCAGCAGCCGGCCGTGATCCAGGACGGCTATCCGGTCGGCGAGCTGCAGGGTCGAGCGGCGGTGGGCGATCAGCAGCGTGGTGCGGCCGGTCATCACCGAACGCAGCGCGTCGTGGATCTCCGCCTCGACCTGCGGGTCCACCGCCGAGGTGGCATCGTCCAGCAGCAGGATCCGGGGGTCGGTGAGGATCGCCCGGGCCAGCGCGATCCGCTGGCGCTGGCCTCCGGAGAGGGTCAGGCCCTGCTCGCCGACCTTGGTCTCGTAGCCGTCCGGCAGCGCGCGGACGAACTCGTCGGCCTGGGCGGCCCGCGCGGCCGCCACGACCTGCTCGTCCGTGGCGTCCGGACGGCCGTAGGCGATGTTGGTGCGGACCGACTCGGAGAACAGGAAGCTCTCCTCGGGGACGATGCCGACCGCCGACCGGACCGAGTCCAGGGTGAGGTCGCGCAGGTCGTGGCCGTAGAGGCGGACGGCGCCGGCCGCCGGGTCGTAGAAGCGCGGCACCAGCTGTGCCACCGTCGACTTGCCGGAGCCGGAAGCCCCGACCAGGGCGAGGGTCTCGCCGGGGGCCAGCTTCAGGCTGAGGCCGTGCAGGACGGGGGCGGGATGCTCGGGGTCGTAGCGGAACTCGACCTGGTCGAACTCCAGGGCGACATCGGAGGTTCGGGGGCCTGCGGTGGCACGGGTGTCTGCGGTGGCGCGGGGGCCTGCGGTGCTGCCTTCACAGACGCCGGTGGCGGCGCCTTCGCGGGTGCCGTCCCCGGTGAGGTCCAGGGTGAGCGCGTCCGGGCGCTCCTGGACCAGCGGGCGCTCGTCGATCAGCTGGAGGACGCGCTCCACGCCGGCCCGGGCCTGCTGGCCGACCGTGATGACCATGGTGAGCATCCGCACCGGTCCGGTCATCTGCGCGACGTAGGTGGAGAAGGCCACGAAGGTCCCGAGCGACACCTGGCCGTCGACGGCCAGCCAGCCGCCGAAGGCCAGCACCGCGACCTGCGCGAGCGCCGGGACGGCCTGCATCGCCGGGTTGTAGCGGGCGTTGAGCCGGATCGACCGGAGCCGGGCCGCGAACAGGTTGCGGGAGGCCCGCTCCAGCTTGTCCAGCTCCTGCGCCTCCTGACCGAAGCCCTTGACCACCCGGACACCGCCGATCGCGCCGTCCACCACACCCGCGACGGCGGCCGCCTCCTGCTGGGCGGCCCAGGTGGCGGGGAAGAGTCGCTTCCGACTGAGGACGGTGATCCACCACAGCGCGGGGGCCATCACCAGGGCTATCAGGGTGAGCGGCGGGGAGAGCCAGACCATCACGGCCAGCGACATGACGAACATCAGCAGGTAGCCGGTCATCATCGGCAGCATCGAGAGCAGGCCGTTGATCAGCTGGAGGTCGGAGGTCGCGCGCCCGACCACCTGGCCGGTGTCCAGCCGGTCCTGGCGGTGGCCGTCGAGCCGGCCGAGCGAGCGGAACAGGTCGCTGCGCATGTCGTGCTGGACGTCCAGGGCGAGCTGGCCGCCGTAGTAGCGGCGGACCTGGGTGCAACCGAAGACGACGACGGCGGCGAGCAGCAGCACCACCGCCCAGGGGACCAGCGAACGGGTGTGCGCGGTGATGACGTCGTCGATGATCAGCTTGGTGACCAGCGGCACCAGCGAGGTGACGGCCATGCCGACGAGCGAGGCGCCGAAGGCGAGCAGCACGCTGCGGCGGGAGCGCCAGCAGTAGCCGACCAGGCGGCGCAGCCAGCCGACGGCCTGCGGGTCGTTGCCGTCCGGCTGCTGGTGGGCGCCGTCCGGCTGCGGGCTCGCGCCGGGGGCCGGTGAGCCGCTCGGGGATTGCTCCACCGTGGATCCGTGAGTCTCAGGCATATTTAGGGATGCTAACCATTTCGTCGGGTGGCCGCCATGGCGTTTCCGGCCCGGATGGGGCCGGAGCGGGCCGGGGCGGCCCGGATCGTCCGGTCCGGCGGACTGGCCAACAGCCTGCGGCCTGCAGTGATTCCCGGCCGAACGAACGCACGGCCCGCCGACCCGCCCGCCTCCAGGGTCGCCCGCCTCCGGGGTCGCCTGCCTCCAGGGTCGCGGACGGGCCGCCGAAGGCCCAGCGGCCCGGGGCGGGCGGGCGCCGTCCTTTGGTCCTAGACCTCCGGCCTCGGAGCCGGAGCGCCAACCTTGGGCCTGGACTGCCGAGCGGGCCGTCCGGGCGCGCAGGACTCAGGCCTGCGCGGACACCGACTCGGCCGCCGCCGCGAAGGCGCCGTGGGCGAGGGCGTGCAGCAGGACGGCCATGCCGTCGCGCTGGAGGCCGGAGCGCTCGTCCTGGGCGGGGCCCGGGCCGAGGCTGTGCGGGGTCGAGTTGATCAGGCCGAAGACCGCGTGGACGGCGGCCCTGGCCACCGGTTCGGCGGCGGGGCCCGTCAGCTGCGGATAGACCTGCCGGACCACGTCCACCCAGAGCTCGACGTAGCCGCGCTGGAGCCTGCGGACGGTGCGGCGGTCCTCCTCCTTGAGGTTCAGCAGCTCACGGTCGTGGAGGGTGATCAGGTCGCGGTCGTCGAGGGCGAAGTCGACGTGGCCGCCGATCAGCGCGTCCAGCGCGGCGGCCGGACCGTCGCCGCCCCCCGCCCGGCGCCGCCCCTCCTCCAGCAGGCGCTCGCTGATGCCGATCAGCAGATCGGCGAGCATCGCGTCCTTTCCGGCGAAGTGGCGGTAGAGCCCGGGGCCGCTGATGCCGACGGCCTTGCCGATCTCGTCCACACCCACCCCGAGGAAACCCCGGGCCGCGAAGAGTCGCGCGGCCTCCCGACGGATCTGGTCGCGGCGTGGGAGCGCGGAGGCTGCGGGGACGTTCGGCATGCTGCCCATCGTAGACAGTGGGGTTATCGGCCGTTAACCTGGGCGCGTAAGTTAACGTTAATTAACGTGGGGTCCATGGGCGCACCGCATCCGGCCGCCCGCCTGGTGCCGAGGGCAAGGGAGCTCTTGGGAATGGTCATCTCAACCGCCGGTGTACCCACCGGCGTCCATGGCAGCACAGCGGCCGGCACCACGGCGGCGCCAGGTGCCGTACCGCCGGGAGCCGCTGCTCCCGCGCCCCGGCTCGGCACCGCGGCCGACCCGGGCTCCACCGCCTACCGCGCCAACACCGAGGCACACCGGGCCCTGGTCGCCGAGCTGCGCGAGAAGCTCGACGCGGCGGCCCTCGGCGGCGGCGCCAGGGCCCGCGCCCGGCACACGGCGCGCAACAAGCTGCTCCCCCGCGACCGGGTGGACGCCCTGCTCGACCCGGCCTCGCCCTTCCTGGAACTGGCCCCGCTGGCCGCCGACGGGATGTACGACGGGGCGGCGCCCGCGGCCGGGGTGATCGCGGGCATCGGCCGGGTCGCCGGGCGCGAGGTGGTGGTGGTCGCCAACGACGCCACCGTCAAGGGCGGCACCTACTACCCGATGACCGTGAAGAAGCACCTGCGCGCCCAGGAGGTCGCGCTGGAGAACCGGCTGCCCTGCGTCTACCTGGTGGACTCCGGCGGCGCCTTCCTCCCCATGCAGGACGAGGTCTTCCCGGACCGCGACCACTTCGGCCGGATCTTCTACAACCAGGCCAGGCTCTCCGCCGCGGGCATCCCGCAGATCGCCGCCGTGCTCGGCTCCTGCACGGCCGGCGGGGCGTACGTCCCGGCGATGAGCGACCAGGCCGTGATCGTCCGCAACCAGGGCACGATCTTCCTGGGCGGGCCACCGCTGGTGAAGGCCGCCACCGGAGAGGTGGTCACCGCCGAGGAACTGGGCGGCGGTGACCTGCACTCCCGCACCTCGGGGGTGACGGACCACCTGGCCGAGGACGACGCCCACGCCCTCTCCATCGTCCGCACGATCGTGGCCGGGCTCGGCCCGCGCTCGGCCAGGCCATGGCCGCTCACCCCGGTCGAGCCGCCAGCCGTGGACCCGGCCGGCCTGTACGGGGCCGTCCCGGTCGACCCGCGCACGCCCTACGACGTGCGCGAGGTGATCGCCCGGCTGGTCGACGGCAGCCGGTTCGCCGAGTTCAAGGCCGAGTACGGCGCGACCCTGGTCACCGGCTTCGCCCGGATCCACGGCCACCCCGTCGGCATCGTCGCCAACAACGGCGTGCTGTTCTCCGAGTCGGCCCTCAAGGGCGCCCACTTCATCGAGTTGTGCGACCAGCGCGGCATCCCCCTCCTCTTCCTGCAGAACATCACCGGCTTCATGGTCGGCCGGCAGTACGAGGCCGGCGGCATCGCCAAGCACGGCGCCAAGATGGTCAACGCCGTCGCCAGCACCCGCGTCCCGAAGCTGACCGTGGTGATCGGCGGCTCGTACGGAGCCGGCAACTACTCGATGTGCGGCCGGGCTTACTCACCTCGCTTCCTGTGGATGTGGCCGGGCTCGAAGATCTCCGTGATGGGCGGCGAGCAGGCGGCGTCCGTCCTCGCCACCGTCCGCCGCGACCAGTTGGAGGCCCACGGCGAGCAGTGGCCGGCCGAGGCGGAGGAGGAGTTCAAGCGCCCCGTCCGCGAGCAGTACGAGCGCCAGGGCAACGCCTACTACGCCACCGCCCGACTCTGGGATGACGGCGTGATCGACCCGATGGACACCCGCACCGTCGTCGGCCTCGCCCTCACCGCCTGCGCCAACGCCCCGCTCCCGCCGCCCGGCCCGTACGGGGTCTTCCGGATGTGACCCCGCCCCGGCGGGTGTGACCCGCCCCCTCCCACGCGACCTCTCCTCTCCTGTCGGTGTGACCCCGCTCCTGCGGGCGTGACTCCCGCGGCGCCGGCGCACCCGGGCCGGCGCCCTCCTCTCCACCGCCGCCACCCCGCCGCCACCTCCTTCGTACGGCTCCCCTCGACCCGGAGGAACGCCTCCCATGTTCGACACAGTTCTGGTCGCCAACCGCGGCGAGATCGCCCTCCGGGTGATCCGCACCCTGCGGCGGCTCGGCGTGCGCTCGGTCGCCGTGTTCAGCGACGCCGACGCCGACGCGCCGCACGTCCGCGAGGCCGACGTCGCCGTCCGGCTCGGCCCGGCCGACCGCAGCGACAGCTCGGCGGCCGAGACCTACCTGCGCACCGACCAGATCCTCGCCGCCGCCCGCCGCACCGGGGCCCAGGCCGTCCACCCCGGTTACGGCTTCCTCGCCGAGAACGCCGGCTTCGCCCGCGCCTGCGCCGACGCCGGCCTCGTCTTCATCGGGCCTCCTCCCGGTGCGGTCGAGCTGATGGGTGACAAGATCAACGCCAAGGAAGCCGTCCGAGCCGCCGGCGTTCCGGTGGTCCCCGGCAGCCAGGCCACCGCGCCCACCGACGGGGATCTCCTCGCCGCCGCCGACGAGATCGGCTACCCCGTCCTGCTCAAGCCGTCCGCCGGAGGCGGTGGCAAGGGCATGCGCCTCGTGCGGGACCGCGCCGACCTGCCCACCGAGATCGCCGCCGCCCGCCGCGTCGCCCGGACCGCCTTCGGCGACGACACCCTGCTGCTGGAACGCTGGGTCGACCGGCCGCGCCACATCGAGGTGCAGGTGCTCGCCGACGCCCACGGCACCACCGTCCACCTCGGCGAGCGCGAATGCAGCCTCCAGCGCCGCCATCAGAAACTGATCGAAGAGGCTCCCTCCGTTCTGCTCAATGCCGAGACCCGCGCCGCGATGGGCGCCGCGGCCGTCCGCGCCGCGGAGTCCTGCGGCTACACCGGGGCCGGCACCGTGGAATTCATCGTTCCCGGCATCGACCCGGACTCCCCCGCCACCGCCTCCACCGAGGGGGTGCGGGACTTCTTCTTCATGGAGATGAACACCCGCCTCCAGGTCGAACACCCCGTCACCGAACTCGCCGTCGCCGTCGGCGACGATTCAGCCCGACTCGACCTGGTCGAGTGGCAGCTGCGGATCGCCTCGGACGAACGACTCTCCTTCGATCAGTCCGACATCTCCTTCCTGGGCCACGCCATCGAGGCCCGGATCTGCGCCGAGGACCCGGAACGGGACTTCCTGCCCACCGGCGGCCGCATCCTCGTCCTGGAGGAGCCCCAGGGCGAGGGCGTGCGCGTCGACTCCGGAGTCGCCCCCGGATCCGTCGTCACCAGTGCCTACGACCCGATGCTCGCCAAGGTCATCGCGTACGGGCCCGACCGCCCGACCGCGCTGCGCCGGCTCCGCGCCGCGCTGGCCGACACCCGCATCCTGGGCGTCACCACCAACACCGGCTTCCTGCGACGGCTGCTCGCACACCCCGAGGTCGTCGCCGGCCGGCTGGACACCGGCCTGGTGGAACAGACGGCCCAACAGCAGCCCACCCTGCTCGCCTCGCCGTACTCCCCCGCGAACGCGCCGAACGGCGCGAACGAGACCGGCGAGGCCGACAAGGCCAACGAGGCCGATGACGCGCACGAGGCCGACGCCACAACTGCCGACCCGCTGACGGCCGAGACGCCACCACCTGCCCACCTCCTCTACTACGCGGCCGCGCTGGCGCGGCACCTGGACCTCACCCCGGCCGCCGACCCCGGCGGCTGGACCGACCCCTTCTCCCTTCCCTCCGGCTGGCGCCTGAGCGGCACCCCCGCCTGGACCACCCACCGACTCCGTACCCCCGGCCAGGATCCGGTCTCGGTGCGCATCCGTTCGATCACTGCGGGCAACGTAGCCGATGCCACTGACAATCCCGCCGAGCTCACCCGCGAGGTCGAGCTCCGGCTCGGCGCCGGGCCCGTCCACCGCGCCCGCGCGACCCGGACCGCCGACCGGCTGCACCTGACCGTCGACGGCCTGCAGACCACGTTCGCGCTGGCCACCGACGCCGCTCCCGGCCTCGCCGCCGGCCCGGTGACCTGGCTCGGCATCGAGGGCGACGCCTGGTCGCTGCACGCCCACGACCCGGTGGGCGAGCGCGCCGCCGGAACCGCCGCCCACCACGGCGCCCTGACCGCCCCGATGCCCGGAACCGTCACCGTCGTCAAGACCACGACGGGCGAGACGGTCCGCAAGGGCCAGCCCCTGCTCGTGCTGGAGGCCATGAAGATGGAACACGTGATCGCCGCCCCGCACGACGGCGTGGTGGCCGAGCTGCGGGCCACCGCGGGCGCCACCGTCGCGATGGAGGAACTGCTGGTCGTGGTCGCCCCGGCCGGGGACGGCGCCGACGAGCAGGCCGCCCCCGCGCCCGCCGGGGTGCGGTCATGACCGCACCCGCACGCGAGCCCGACGCGCTGGACCTGGGCCTGCCCGACCCCGTCCGCACCCCCGGCCTGCCCGAGGAGGTCCGGATCCACGAGGTCGGACCGCGCGACGGGCTGCAGAACGAGGGCTCCCTGGTGCCCGTGGAGGTCAAGGCGGAGTTCATCGCCCGGCTCGCGGCCGCCGGGCTGCGCACCGTCGAGGCGACCAGCTTCGTCCACCCGAAATGGGTCCCGCAGCTGGCCGACGCCGAAGAACTGATGCCCCGGCTCGCCGGCCTGCCGGAGCGCCACCCCGGCCTGCGGCTGCCGGTGCTGGTGCCCAACGAACGCGGCCTCGACCGGGCGCTCGCCCACCACGCCACCGACGTTGCGGTGTTCGCCAGCGCCACCGAGACCTTCGCCCGCCGCAACCTCAACCGCTCGGCGGACGAGGCGATGGCGATGTTCCGCCCGGTCGTGACGCGGGCGACCGAGGCCGGGCTGGCGGTCCGCGGCTACCTCTCGATGTGCTTCGGAGACCCCTGGGAAGGTCCGGTCCCGGTCTCCCAGGTGGTCGGGTACGGCGTGCGGCTGCTGGAGATGGGCTGCGCGGAGCTGAGCCTCGGCGACACCATCGGCGTGGCCACCCCCGGGCAGGTCGGCGCCCTGCTGGCCGGCTTCGCGCGGGCCGGGGTGCCGGCCGACCGGCTCGCCGTGCACTTCCACGACACCTACGGCCAGGCGCTCAGCAACACCCTGGCGGCCCTGCGCGAGGGGGTCACCACGGTGGACGCGTCGGCGGGCGGCCTCGGCGGCTGCCCGTACGCGAAGAGCGCCACCGGCAACCTGGCCACCGAGGACCTGGTGTGGATGCTGCACGGGCTCGGCATCCGGACCGGGGTCGACCTGCGCGCGCTGGTCGCCACCAGCGGGTGGATGGCCGAGCGGCTCGGCCGTCCGAGCCCGTCCCGCACCGTCCAGGCGCTGCTCGGCGCCGCCCGGGGCTGACCCCGCCCCACCACCGCTCCCCGGTGCCGGCCGCGCGGAATCCCGCCGCGGCCGACGCCGGGCACCACGTTCATCGTCCAACCACACCGTGCGACCGTCACACCGTCAGACGGACGCCGGTCGTCCCGCTCACGCCCGCGGCCACCCCGGCCGGGCTCCAGGAGGATCACCGTGTTCGACCACCGGCTCAGCAGCGAGTACGAGGAACTGCGGCGCACCGTCGCCGAGTTCGCCCAGGACGTGGTGGCGCCGAAGATCGGCGGGTTCTACGAGCGGGAGGAGTTCCCGTACGAGATCGTCCGCGAGATGGGGCGCATGGGCCTGTTCGGCCTGCCCTTCCCGGAGGAGTACGGCGGCATGGGCGGCGACTACTTCGCGCTGGGCATCGCCCTGGAGGAACTCGCCCGGGTCGACTCCTCGGTGGCGATCACCCTGGAGGCGGCCGTCTCGCTCGGCGCGATGCCGATCCACCGGTTCGGGACGGAGGAGCAGAAGCGCGAGTGGCTGCCCCGGCTGACCTCCGGCGAACTCCTCGGCGCCTTCGGCCTGACCGAGCCCGAGGGCGGCTCGGACGCCGGCGCGACCCGCACGACCGCGCGGTACGACGAGACCACCGACGAGTGGGTCATCAACGGCACCAAGTGCTTCATCACCAACTCCGGCACGGACATCACCGGTCTGGTCACTGTCACCGCACTTACGGAACCGATCGCTCGTTCGAGTGAAGAAGGCGAATTCCGCTCGCCAACGCGCGAAATCTCTTCCATCATCGTGCCCACCGGGACCCCGGGGTTCCAGGTATCGAAGAAGTACTCGAAGGTCGGGTGGAACGCATCCGACACCCGCGAACTGTCCTTTACCGACTGCCGCGTCCCCGCGGCCAACCTGCTGGGCGAGCGTGGCCGAGGCTACGCCCAGTTCCTGCGGATCCTCGACGAGGGCCGCATCGCGATCGCGGCCCTGGCCACCGGCCTGGCCCAGGGATGCGTCGACGAGTCCGTCAAGTACGCCGGCACGCGCCGGGCCTTCGGCCGGCCGATCGGTGCCAACCAGGCCATCCAGTTCAAGCTCGCCGACATGGAGCTGCGCGCCCACACCTCCCGCCTGGCCTGGCGGGACGCCGCCTCCCGGCTGCTGCACGGCGAACCGTTCAAGAAGGAGGCCGCGATCGCGAAGCTGTACTCGTCCGAGGCCGCCGTCGACAACGCCCGCGAGGCGACCCAGATCCACGGCGGGTACGGCTTCATGAACGAGTTCCCGGTCGCCCGTTTCTGGCGCGACTGCAAGATCCTGGAAATCGGGGAGGGCACATCGGAGGTTCAGCGCATGCTCATCGCCCGGGAGATCGGCGCCGGGTTCTGATCCGGCCCCACCGGAGCAACACCCCGCTCCTCAGGCGGCGTTGAGGAGCGCCCGACGCAGAGGAGCCGGTCGATGCCGACGGGGCGGTCGACACCGTCGGCGGCCGACCCCATCGGCCGACATCGGGGAGACGTCTCCGGGGGCGCGGAAACGCGGCGCCCGACGGAGCGTCAGGGAATCACGATCACCGGGCGGTTGGCCCGCCGCGCCAGCCGTCCGGAGACCGAGCCGAAGATCTTGCCGAGCAGGCCGTGCGTCGTGCCGACGACGATCGCGTCGGCGGCGTACTCGCGGCCGACCTCCTCGATCTCGTGGCAGATGTCGCCGCCCCGCTCGATCAGGATCCACGGCACCCCGGTGAGGAAGTCCGCGCAGGCGAGCTCCAGGCCCAGGACCTCGGTCCGGTGGTCGGGGAGGTCGACGAAGACGGGAGGTTCACAGCCCGCCCAGACAGTGGCGGGCAGGCGATTGGCGACGTGCACGATCACCAGGCCGCACTGCGAACGGCGCGCCATGCCCACCGCGTACGCGAGGGCGCGCTCGCTCGACAGGGAGCCGTCGAAGCCGACGACCACGCCGTGCTGGAAGACCGGGTCCAGGGAGCGCGCGGACGCGTCCCGGGCCGTGGACTCGGTGTGCGCGCCGGGCAGGCCGGACGCCTCCGGGCGCTCGGCGCCCGGGCCCAGGCGGCCCGTCACCGGAGACCCTGCAGGGTCGGCCGGGTGCCCGCCACGCCGCTGGCGAGGCCCTGGACGGTCGTGCCGGGCGAGGCCGCCCCGTCGGACCAGGCCGCACAGAGCGCGCACGAGGCCCCGGGGAGCACCCGGCTCCGGGCCGGCTTCCTCAGCGCCCGGGGTGTGATCGGCGGTACCAGCGACGCCCGAGGCACCAGCCGGCGCGTCGGCTCGCTGGGCGGCGGCGTCGCCAACCCGCTCGCCGGCGTGCTCGCCGACACGGTCATCAGCCCGCTCGCCCCTGCGCTCACCCCCGCGCTCGTCGGCCGGTGCGCAGCCGGGCTCGTCGGCTTGGGCGTCGACCTGGTCGTCGGCTCGGTCATCGGCCTGCCTGCTGGCGGGCAGGCGACCCGATACATCGGCGTGCCCGTCGGCTGGAGCGAGGTCCGCGCGGCCGCCGTCGTCCCCGGCGCCTGCGCCCACGCTGCGGGGCGCGTCCGGCTCCACCGGTCGGAAGGACTCAAAACCAGCCATGGCTCACGGCTCTTCAGGGGAGAGGGGCCGACAGGAGAGGACAACGCCGCCCGGGCAGCAGGCCCGCCCACGGGATGACGTCGGTCTGCGCCGCGCAGCACCGTATGTGACCTGTTCCTTTCAGAGTACGACGGGTGTGAGGCCCAGCCCAGCGGTGAGGCCTCGGAGCGGCATTGTTCCCGCGAAAGGAGGATGCGCCCGCCGTCGGCAGTGCGCCCCGCCCGCAGGCCACGCGCCCCCTCCAGAAAGGAGGTTCCCTGGAGCTTGACTGAGCGGACCGGGCGACGCAACAGGCCTGCCGGACACCGTGACCGGACTGTCATGGATCGGCGACGATCCGTTGCGACACGTCGCGAACCGTCACGCCCCGCCAGTCTCAGCCGGCCCGCCCGGACCCACCCGTACGCCAGGTCCTGGAACCCGTTTCAGCCACTACGTACGGCTTCGCGACGCGGTCTGGCATTTGCCAGGTGCATAGGCGCGGCCGCTGGCACCATGCTTGGCATGCCCCTGCTCCTGTTCGACCTCGACAACACGCTGCTCCCCAGGGACGCCGCTTTCCGGGCCTGGGCTCAGGATTTTCTGTCCGAGCGCGACCTGCCGCCCGGAGACCTCGAATGGTTCGTCACTCTCGACGGCGGCGGCTACGTGCCGCGCAGCACCGTACTGTCCGCCGTCCGGCGCCGCTACGGGTTGGACGTCTCCACCGAGTTCCTGCTCGCCCACTACCGACACGGCATCAACTCCCACATCCACTGCCCGCCCGGACACGTCGACGCGCTGCAGGCGGCACGGGCGGCCGGGTGGACGCTCGGCATCGTCAGCAACGGCGGCACCCGGCCGCAGTTGGAGAAGATCCGGCGGACCGGGCTGGGGCCGCTGGTCGACGGCTGGGTCATCTCCGAGGAGGCCGACTGCGTCAAACCGGATCCGCTGATCTTCGAGATAGCCGCCCAGCGGTGCGGCGTCGTGCCCACCGGGACGTGGGCCGCGCACACCTGGATGGTCGGGGACCACGCGCCCGCGGACATCGCCGGTGCCGAACTGGCCGGCCTGCGCAGCGTCTGGCTGCACCACGGCCGGCCCTGGGCCGAGAGCGGCTACCGGCCGACGCTGAAGGCGGCCGGCCTGCCGGAGGCCGTCGGTCAGGTGCTCGCCGCACGCGGCGCGCCGTCGGCCCGGCCGGGTCTGCGCGCGGGCGGGCCGGTCCAGCGGCGGTCCACCGGGGTGCCGGTGCGCGCGGGGGCGCTCCTCGGCGCGCGGACCGGCGCACGGCCGACGGAATCCGCCCCTGACGGCCCGTTCGCGCCTGCTGCCGTGAACGCCGGAACGGCCAGTGCCCCCGGTGGTTCGATGGCGGGGTCGCATGTCCGAAACCGCACCGGCGAGTTTGCCGTGGTCGCCGACAGCCGTCCTGGCCTGGTCCCGGGCGCGGGCCCGGCGACGGACCCGGGGGCGAGCGTGCTGCGCCCCGTCGCGGTGGCGCACCCAACGGCCGTCCGTACGACGGCGGATGGGGCGGGGCCCGCGCGGACCACGTTCGCCGTGGCGCCGGCGGCGGCCGCCCCGTAGTACCCCGCTTGAACGCGCCACCTCGCACACCCCGCCCCACACACGCACCGCACGCCCTTCACGCACCCCGCCGCACCGCACCCCACCGCAACTGGTGCCCCGCACCGCAACCAGCGACGACCCCGCCGCGGGGCGGCCCGGCCGTCAGCCGTGCGCGGAGGTCCGGGTCCACCAGCAGGTGCGGGCCTGCGCGGTGAACCCGAGCTTGCGGTAGAGCGGTTCGCCGAGCGACGTGGCGACCAGAGTGGCCGGGCGGTCGGGGTGCGCGTGGGCCAGGGCGGTCTGGAGGACGGCGCGGGCCACGCCCTGGCCGCGCCGGTCGGGCAGGGTGGCGACCCAGTACACCCCGGTGGCCTGGCCGTCGTCGTAGGTGAGGCAGGTGCCGGCGGTGGCGCCGTCGACGCGGCCCAGCCAGGCCCGGAGCCCGGGTTCGCGCAGGAGCTGTTCCGGGAGCGCTTCGCCACGGGTCCAGGGCTGCCGGGCGGGCAGCGGGAAGCCGTCCACGATCGCACGCTCGACCTGCGCGAAAGCATCGCCGTCCAGCGCCTCATCGACCGTCAGGGAGCCGCCGCCGTGCGCCTCCGAGAGCGAGGGGAGGACGGCCGGGACGCCGTCGACCGGGCCGGGTTCACGGGTCATCACCGGCATGACCGGCATCCGGGTGGCGCCGAACCGGGTCAGGTCGAGTGCGCCGTACGGGTCCTCCAGGGTGAAGCAGATGGTCTCCCACTCCTTCAGGAGGTCAGCCAACTCCCCTTCCACCAGCACTGGTTCGACATACGGACTGGTGACCACGAAGCGGTGCGAGTCTTCCGGGGTGCGGGCGCAGCGGACCGCCGTCAGGCCCGGGCGAGTGCGGAACCGCCAGCCGTGCACGCGGGCTTGGGCGAGCCAGAAGGCGGCGGCGTTGTCGTTGGCCTGTTCGAGCCGGCTGTTGGTGTTCACGGCAGGACGGTAACCCGGAGGTCGCGCCCCGGTTCCGCCGCCCCGGCCCTGGCCGGATGAAGCCTGGGAGGCGCACGAGCTCATTTCGTGCGCCCTCTCGTGCACCGCCGATTTTCGGTCAATTTCGCGCCGATCCCTCCCGCTTGGGCAAATCCGCAGCCCAGACCCGCCGACCGGGCGCGCGCGGGCCGGACGCCCCAGGACCGGCCCCGCGACAACCAGCCACCGTTGCACCGGCCCTCTTCCCAGAAGGGTCGACGGGTGCCACGCTTCGTGATCGAATGCATCACGCCAAATTGCCATGTCGACATAGCGTCGGATGGTGAACTTGTCACAACGGCAATGGTCCACCCGATAGATTTCGATCTTGGCGAGCAGCAGTGCCGCACCACCCACACCACACCACCGAGGGGGCTTGAGCGCCTTGAGCAGGGTGAGCAGGAGCGACGCGGGTCCTGACAGCGGCCAGGCGGCGGCCGGTATCGCGGCTCGGTCCGCGAGAAGCACCGGCACCTCCGCGACCGCCGCCACCACCCGCAACTCCGGCACCCCGGGCGCCGTCTCGCACTCCTCGTACCCCACAGTGCCTTCCCCCGGCACCGCCGCCACGGGCACCTCGGCGGCGGCCGCAGAGCACGGCGGAGCGGCACACGGCGGGCAGGCGTACGGCGGTCCCGCATACGGCGGGTCGGCACACGTCGGAGCGGCACACGTCGGAGCAGTGCACGGCGGGTCGGCACACGGCGGCCAGCAGGCGCACTCCGGACAGGTCGTCAGCCGAGGCACCGTCAGCCCGGCGCAGGCCTACGGCGCCGACTTCCCGGCCTATCCCGGCTACCCGGGGGCGGGCGGAACGATCGCCGCGAATGGCGCGATCGGCGCGAACGGCGCCCCTGGCCTGAACGGCGCCCCCACCGGCTCCCTGGGCGGCCCCCTCGCCGGCCTCCCCCTGGGCTCCCCCGGCCACGGCCCGCTGGGCCACGGCGGGCCGGGCGCGAACGGCTCGTCGACCCCGATGACGGTCTCCGCCCCGCGCAAGCTCTCCGGCCGCCGACGCCGGGAGACCGTCGCGGTGCTGATCTTCGGCGGCGCCCCGATCTTCGAGAGCTCGATCCCGCTGTCCGTCTTCGGCGTCGACCGCCAGGACGCCGGGGTACCGCGCTACCGGCTGCTGGTCTGCGCCGGCGAGGACGGCCCGCTCGCCACCACCGGCGGCCTCACCCTCTCCGCTCCGTACGGCCTGGAGGCCCTCGCCCGGGCCGGCACGATCGTCGTACCGGCCTGGCGCTCGATCTCGCAGCCCCCGCCGGTCGAGGCGATCACCGCCCTGCGCAAGGCCCACCACGAGGGCGCGCGGATCATCGGGCTCTGCACCGGCGCCTTCGTCCTGGCCGCCGCCGGCCTGCTCGACGGCCGCCCGGCGACCACCCACTGGATGTACGCGCCGACGCTGGCCAAGCGCTACCCCCGGGTGCACGTGGACCCGCGCGAGCTCTTCGTCGACGACGGCGACGTGCTCACCTCGGCCGGCACCGCCGCCGGCATCGACCTGTGCCTGCACGTGGTGCGCAGCGACCACGGCGCCGAGGCGGCCAACGCGCTGGCCCGTCGCCTGGTGGTCCCGAGCCGTCGCAGCGGCGGCGGACAGGCCCAGTACATCGACCAGTCTTTACCTGAGGAGATCGGCAACGACCCGCTGGCCGAGGTGGTCACCTGGGCGCTGGAGAACCTCAACCAGCAGTTCGACGTCGAGGTGCTGGCGGCACGCGCGTACATGAGCCGACGCACCTTCGACCGGCGGTTCCGCACGCTCACCGGCAGCGCGCCGCTGCAGTGGCTGATCACCCAGCGGGTGCTCCAGGCGCAGCGGCTGCTGGAGACCTCGGAGCTGTCGGTGGACGACGTCGCCCGCCGGTGCGGGTTCCGTTCGCCGGTGGCGCTGCGCGGGCACTTCCGCCGCCAGCTCGGGGTCTCGCCGGCCGCGTACCGGACCAGCTACCGGGCGCGCCGGCCCGGGCCGCAGTCGGCGGTGCCGACCGGTCCGCACGGCGGCGACCTGCGGCTGCCCGGCGCCCTGCCGCACGCGGCGGCCACGGCCGGGTCGGCAGCGGGCGCGGCGCTGTTCGGCGGGGCACACGGCAGCCAGCACGGCGCGCAGCCCGCGTACCCGTTCCCGGCCGGGAACGGCGCACCAGCGCAGGTCGGCCCGCACGGCCAGCCGCTGCCGCACGGCGCGTCGCCGGCCGCGGCGGGGCAGCCGGGCCCGCACGGCCAGCCCGGCCCGTTCGGTCCGGGGCAGGCCGGGACGCCGGCCGACCGGGCCTTCCACGCCCGGGCCGGGCAGCCGTACCCGCACCAGCAGGCCGCGCAGCAGCCGCACCCCGGGCAGCAGGGTGCGGGGCGCGGTCCGGTGCGGTCGCCGCTGGTGCCGCCGCAGGCCGGGTCGGGGGCGGGGCGTCCGCCGCGCACCGCGGAGCACGCGGCGGCGGAGGACGGCCACCCCCAGCCGGGGGCGCGCGGCCAGGGGCAGGGGCACCGCAGTGCGGTCGAACGGCCCGCGGACGAGCCGGGTACCGCGGCGGGCTCCGCCCGCGGTCACGGCTCGGCGACCGGCCGGGTGCCGGCCCCCGCTCCCGCCGGGCAGCCGGCGACCGGGGCGGGCGAGCTCCGGGGCCGGCAGGCGCGGGTGCCGCAGGCCCGTCCGCAGGGCGGCCGGGCGGCGGCGGCCGACGGTGCCCGGGCGGCGCGCGAGGCCCGTCCGACTCGGGACGGCCACGCGGTCCGGACCGGGCGGGAGGGCGAGCGGCCGGACGGCCACGGCCCGCACGGCGGCGCGGAGGAGCACCAGGCCGAGGGCTGTGCCCCGGAGCCCCGCTCGGCTCCGCCGGTCCCCGCGGCGCGTGATCGCGCCGTAGGGTGAGTTGTGTGAATGACCGTTTGGTATGGATCGACTGTGAAATGACCGGCCTCGACCTCGACCAGGACGCCCTGGTCGAGGTCGCGGCACTGGTGACGGACTCCGAGCTCAACATCCTCGGCGAGGGTGTGGACGTCATCATCCGCCCGCCGGCGGAGGCGCTGGCGGGCATGCCCGAGGTGGTGCGCGCGATGCACACCTCCTCCGGCCTGCTGGAGGAGCTGGAGCAGGGTGTGACGCTGGCCGAGGCGGAGGCGCGGGTGCTCGCGTACATCCGCGAGCACGTGCCGGAGGCCGGCCGGACGCCGCTGTGCGGGAACTCGGTGGCCACCGACCGCGGCTTCCTCGCCCGGGACATGCCGGCCCTGGAGAAGCACCTGCACTACCGGATCGTGGACGTCTCCTCGATCAAGGAGCTGGCCCGCCGCTGGTACCCGAAGGCGTACTACAACAGCCCGCAGAAGGGCGGCAACCACCGGGCGCTGGCCGACATCCGCGAGAGCATCGACGAACTGCGGTACTACCGCGAGGCGGTGTTCGTCCCGCAGCCCGGACCGGACACCGACACCGCGCGCGCCATCGCCGAGAAGTACCAGGCCCCGGAGGGCTGACCCGAGGAGCCCGGGGGAGGTGCCCGCGTTCGCCCGGACGAAAGCCTGGCGCGAGCACCCTCTCGGATCCTGTAGAGTTCTTCCTGTCGGAACGGGAACGCGGAAGCGGGAACGGACCGGACAGATGGTGGGTGTAGCTCAGTTGGTAGAGCACCTGGTTGTGGTCCAGGTGGCCGCGGGTTCAAGTCCCGTCACTCACCCCAGAGCCTGAGGGGCCGATCTCTTCGAGAGATCGGCCCCTCAGGCGTTTTCGCGTTCCCTCAACTCTCCACCGCGGTTCGGGTTTTCCCGGCGCAGGTCTGCCGCCAGAAGCTACCGGCTAGTAACATTCCTGCCATGACCACACCTTCGATCGGCCAGCTGCTCGACTCCACCGTGCCGATGGCGCACACCCTCAAGCTGGAGTACCTGGCGACCACCCCGGACCGCGCCGTGCTGCGACTGCCCGACCAGCCCGCGTACCACAACCACGTCGGCGGACCGCACGCCGGCGCGATGTTCACCCTCGCCGAGTCCGCCAGCGGCTGCATCGTGCTCGCCGCCTTCGGCGACCAGCTCTCCCGGGCCGTGCCGCTCGCGGTGAACGCCGAGATCGCCTACAAGAAGCTCGCCATGGGCGAGGTCACCGCCACCGCCGTCCTCGGCCGCCCCGCCGCCGAGGTCGTCGCCGAGCTGGACGCCGGCGGCCGCCCGGAGTTCCCGGTCACCGTCGAGATCACCCGCGCCGACGGCGCCGTCACCGGCGTGATGACCGTCACCTGGACCCTGCGCCCCAACTCCTGACCGCGCCACGGCCGGTGGCCCCGGGCAACCCGGCCCGGGGCCACCCGCGCGATGACTGTCCGTGACGGCGGGCGTGACCTCACGACCCGTCCGCTCGTTCTCAACTCACATGCGAGCCAATCACGCGACCAAGCCCCAGGAACCCGCCCCCCGCGGCGTCGGCGCACGGCGCGCGATCGGCCGGTGGCTGCCCCGCGTCCTCGCCGCCGGTGGCGCCCTCCTCGCCCAACTCGGGGGCTTCGGCGCGCAGGCCGCCTGCGCCGACCCGCTGCCGGACCAGACCCGGCCCGCCGTCCGCCGCACCCTGGCCGGCGGGCCCGCGCCCGGCCGGCTCGCCCAGGCCGGGCGGCCCGCGTACGACGGTCCGTCGGCCGAGCGGTCCGACGACCCCGGGCGCCCGGCGGCCGAGGAGGCCGAGCGCCCCTCCCCCGGGCTCGTCGGGGAACTGGCCGGCGCCGTCCCCGACGCCGGGATCGACGGCGCCACCGGCACGGTCGGCAGCGTCTTCCAGGACCGGATCCGAGCCGGCGGACTCCCCCTGCCCGGGCAACGGGCCGCCGTCCCCGACGCCTTCGCGATCGCCTCCGGCCTGCCCGACACCGTCCCCACCCAGGGCCGCCCCGCCGAGACCCGCGCCTCCCGGGAGGGCGGGCCCGCCGAACTGCCCGCCACCGCACGGTCCGGCGCCACCGGAGTCCGCTCCGCCGCACCGGCCGCCACCGCCCGCCCGTCCGGGGCGGCCGGTGCGCCCCCGGTCCAAGAGGCCACCGACTCGGAGGGGCGGAGCGCGGCCGGACCCGCCACGAGCCGTGACCGGACGGGCGCCACCACCGCCCTGCCGGTCGGGCCCGGCGCACCCGCCCAGCCGTCCGAAACCCTCGCGCTCGCCGACACCGCCACGGTGACGGCCGTGGGCGACGGTTCCGCCACCGCGACCGCCGTCCTCGCGCCGATCGCCGCCGGGCTGCTGCTGACCGGCGCGGCCATGTGCAAGCACCGCGGCCTGCCGCGCGGGCACTGACCGGACTCACGCTCCTGGCGACGGTTCCAGCGCCGGCCGCGGACGTTCACGCCCGGGGGCAACCCCTCGGGGTGGTCAGCGGAAGACGCCCGGGGGCGGGGCCGGGGAGGGGGCGGCGGTGGCGTCCGTGGCGGGGACGGCCCCGGCGGCGAACGCGGTGAGGGCGGAGCCGTGTTCGACCCGGCCGAGGGCGGCGTCGGAGGCGACGCGGCGGGTGAGGTCGGCGATCGGGAGGGGGGCGTGGGCGCCGGCGAGGACGAGGTTGCCGAAGCGCTTGCCCCGCAGGACGGCGGGGTCGGCGACCAGGCACAGTTCGGGGAAGACCGCACCGAGGGTGGCGATCTGGGAGCGGGCGAAGGGCAGCGCCGAGCCGTCGGCGATGTTGGCCGCGTACCAGCCGCCGGGGGCGAGGGCGCGGGCGGCGAGGGCGGTGAACTCGACGGTGGTGCAGTGGGCCGGGGTGCGGGCGCCGGAGAAGACGTCGGTGATAACCAGGTCGACGCTGCCCTCGGGGGTGCGTTCGAGCACGCTGCGGGCGTCGGCACCGCGCACCTTGATCTGCCAGCCGCGCTCCAACGGCAGCTCGGTGCGGACGAGTTCGGTGAGCGCGGTGTCGATCTCAGCGACCTGCTGGCGGGAGCGGGGCCGGGTGGCCGCGACGTAACGGGCCAGGGTGAGGGCGCCGCCGCCGAGGTGCAGCACGGTGAGCGGGCGGCCGGACGGGGCGACCAGGTCGATCAGGTGGCCGAGCCGGCGCTGGTACTCGAAACCGAGGTGGGTGGGGTCGGCGAGGTCGACCATGGACTGCGGGGCGCCGTCGATCAGCAGCGACCAGGCCGCGGGGCGGTCCCGGTCGGGCCGCAGTTCGGCGAGGCCGGAGCCGACCGGACGGGTGAGCGGGCCCTGGGCGTGGGTGCGGCCGCCGGGGCCGGTGACGTCCGGCCCGGTGTCGCGCTCGGTGCCGCGGCCCGTGCCCCGGGCTGCTCTGCTGCTTCGTCCCATGACCGCCATTATCGCCGCCGGGCGGGGCGGCCCCGCTGGTCAGGGAGGCCAGGGAGGTCAGGGAGGTCAGGGAGGTCCGGGAGGTCCGGGGGCATGCCAGGTGGATCCGGCCGGAGAGGCGGGCCAGGCTCGCGGGCCCGGCGGGATCCGCACGGCACGCCCGCTAGAACGGGCCGAGGCCGCCTGCGGTGAGCGTGCAGGCGGCCTCGCAGAGGGCGGAGCGGAGCACCCAGGCGTCGGTGGGGCGGGCGGCGCAGGCGGCGCCGGAGGGGGGCATCACCCACCGCGGGTCGGTGGCGGTCGGCAGCAGGGCGCCGGCGGTACAGGAGCTGCCTGGCAGGTGCCAGGTCTCGCTGGTGCCGACGGGGACGAGGAAGGTGACGGTGCTGCCGTTGCGGCTCTGCAGGACGGCCCCGCAGGCCCTGCGCAGCCGCAGGATGTCCACCGCCTCCAAGCCGTGCCGCAGGGCGACCGTCACGGTGTCGCAGCTGGTGACGAGGGTGTCCTGGTCCGGTCCGGGGCCGAGGCGGTGGCCGGGGTGCCGGCCGCCGCGGGGGGCGCGTCCGCCTTCGACCGGGCCCCGGCCGGGGATCCGGTCGTCGGCCGGGTCGGGGAGCAGGGCGGGGGCGGCGCCGGCGAGCACGCCGCCGGCGGCCGGTCGGTACTGCGACAGTCCGGTGGCCATCATGGGCCCTCCTGTACCTCGTCGGGTCAAAAGCGCCGCCGCCCGGGAGGTGGGGGCCGCGGGGACGGACGGCAGGCCGGGGCGACGGCCTGGGCTTCCACGTATCAGGACAACGCGGCGGACACCTCACAGGCCACGGGGCGCCTTACAGCAAGGCATGGCATTTCATGGCGGATAACCCGCAACCACGCCCGCTTTATACCGAATTGGGGGCACATCTCCCATAAACCGGCTGTGGTCGACCGGTCACGCCCGGTACTGTCGGTGGCGGGTCACGACGACCCCACCGGCCACACCGGGCCGTTCCCGCACCGTCGCGCACCACCGTGCCGACACCCGGACCGTACCCGCACTTCGCCCCCGCACCCGACACCCGCGCACCTCCGGCGCCGCCGGCCGCGCACCCGCACCACCACCCTCCGCACGACCACGGAGCGCACCATGGCAGCCACCCCACCGGCCGAGCCGAACCGCCCGTCACCCAACGCCGTGATGCGCGCACTGCGCGGCAACCGCTCACCCGGCGAGTTCGCCATGGCCGTGCGCCGGGCGGCCCGGGAGATCGGGGAGCACGTGTCCTGCGACGCCCGCTACGTCGGGCGGGTCGAATCCGGCGAGATCCGCTGCCCCAACTACGCCTACGAGCGGGTCTTCCGGCACATGTGGCCGGACCGCGCGCTCACCGAACTCGGCTTCTCCCCCCGGACCGCCGTCCGCCGCCGCCCGGTGGACGGCGCCGGCGGGAGGGCCCAAGCCCCCCCGCTCCACCCACCGTTCCCGCCCCCGCCCGCCCCGCGCTCACCACTCTCCACTCAACTCCCGTACGCTGCCTCGCCGTACGCGGATCCAGCCGCTCCGAACAGGCCCCCGTGGCCGAGGGCCGTCGCGGCGCCCCGGGGGCCTGATGGATCGCCCTATCTCGACGAGGAGAACGACGACGTGCGTCGCCGTACGTTCCTGGCCGGCGGCCCGACCGCGCTGGCCACCGTGATCGGCATCGACCGGCCGACCGTGGCCGCCGCCGCGGCCACCGGCGGTGCCGCCGCCGACCCCGCCACGCCGGTGCTGTTCGAGCCCGGCCCCGGCGCCTTCGTGCCCGGCCGCCCCGGGCCGGTACCGCCACCCCGCAAGGTCGGCGCCGCCGAGGTGCTCGGCGTCGAGCAGGCCGTCCGGGAGATCCGGCTGGCCGACGACGCGCACGGCGGCGACACCCTGTTCGAACGCGCCGGGCAGTCGCTGCGCACCGCCTACCTGCTGCTCAACGAGGGCGAGTACAGCGCGGAGACCGAACGCCGACTCCAGGCCGGGGCCGGCGAACTCGCCATCTCGGTGGGCTGGTTGGCGCACGACTCGAACCGGCTGGCGGACGCCCGCTCGCTCTACGCCGAGGCGCTCGCCACCGCCCGCATGGCCGGCGACGCCGCACTGGAGGCGCACGTGTTCTGCAACAGCGCCTTCCTCGCCCGGGACGCCGGCCGCCCCCGCGAGGCGCTGCGCGCCGCCCAGGCCGGGCAGGTCGCCGCCCGCCAGCTGGACTCCGCCCGGCTGCTCGCGCTGCTGGCCATGCGGGAGGCCGGCGGCTGGGCGCTGCTGCAGGACCGCGCCGCCTGCGAACGCGCGCTCGCCCGGGCGTACACGCTGTTCGACCGCGGCCGCGCCGAGGGGGATCCGGAGTGGATGTCCTTCTTCGGCGAGGCGGAGATCGCCGGCCTGCAGTCACAGTGCTGGTCCGCACTCGGCGACTGGGACCGCGCCAGCGAGCAGGCCGGACTGGCCATAGCGCTGCAGAAGCCGCACTTCGTCCGCAACCGGGTGCTGTACACCGCCGAGTTGGCCCACGACCGGCTCGGCCGGGGCGACTTGGCGGGTGCGGCGCACCACGGTTCGGCCGCCGTGGCGCTGTTCGGCGAGGTCCGCTCGGCCCGGATCCGGAGCATGCTGGCGGACACCGCCGAACGGTTGCGCCCGCACGCCGCCGTGACCGAGGTGCGCCACTTCCTGACCGGGTACGACCAGGCGGCGGCCGCCTGAGGCGCGGCTCCTGACGGTCCGTCAGTGACCGGCGGCCAGGCCCTCCAGGTGGGAGAGGTCGTTCCAGACCTCCACGGCCGGCGCGCCGTACTCCCAGGAGAGCACGCAGAGCGCGGCGGTGCCGAGCTTGAAGCGCTGGGCGAACTCGGGCGGCAGGCCCAGCCAGCGCACGGTCAGGATGCGCAGCAGGTGGCCGTGCGCGAACAGGACGACGTCCCGGTCCGCGCAGTGCATGACGGTGGTGTCCGGCTCGGGGACGCCGTGCTCCTCGTTGAGGCCGGCGAGGAAGGCGTCCACCCGGGCGGCCACCTCGGAGAGCTTCTCGCCACCGGGCACGCCGTCGCGCCAGATCAGCCAGCCGGGGTGGTCGGTGGCACGGATGTCCGCGCCGGTGCGGCCCTCGTACTGGCCGTAGTCCCACTCCAGGAGCTCCGGGCGCTCCACCGCCCGGTCGCCGAAGCCGGCCAGGGCGCAGGTCTCCTTGGCGCGGCCGAGCGGGCTGGTGTAGACGAGCGCGTCCGGCAGCCCGTTCCAGGGGGCCTTGGCGAGGCGGGCGCCGAGCGCCCGGGCCATCGCCCGGCCCTCCTCGGTCAGCGGGATGTCGGTGCGGCCGGTGTGGCGGCCGGTGGCCGACCATTCGGTCTCGCCGTGGCGGACCAGCACGATTCGGGCGGGCATGGCAGGCTCCTCGCAGCGGGGTGGTGGCAACGGTCGGTCTCACCCTTGAGCACCGGGTTCCATGATCCCTCACCCGGACGGCGGGCACGATCGCGGGCCGGTCCGAAACGGTCCGAAGGCGGCTCCGGATCGAAACGGTCCGGAGGCGGCGCCGGTCCGGAACGGTCTCGGCACCCGGGCCGACCGGGGCGCGAGGTGTCCCCCATCCGGCACGCACGCGCGGTTCAGGCCGGAACAGGCCGGTCCGCACCGCATTGTCGGACCCGGGTGCGACACTGGGCCGCACCATGAACGTCTCGACGAACGTCCCGTCCACCGGGCACGCTGAGCCGCTCGCCCAGCGGCTCGCCGAACTGCGCGGTCCCGCGCCGCAGCGCAGCCTGAACGCCCGTTCCCTCGCCGCGCTCGCCGCCAATCCGGGCTGCCACCGCCGCGCCGTGCTCGACGCTGCGGGGGTGGACAAGTCGACGCTGGCCGCCCGGCTCGGCCGCCCCGCGCCCTTCGGGCAGTCCCCGTTCGCGATCGCCCGCGGCGTGATCTTCGAGTCCCGGCTGAAGGCGGACGACTACGCCGCGCTGCTGGAGCCGCTGCGCGGCCACCTCGGCGTCCCGGCGGACGGCGGCACCCCCTTGCAGGTGCCGGATCTGCTGCACCGCTCCGGGCCCGCCGTCCGGGCCGACCGGACGGTCGAGGCGCTGGCCCGGGCCGCCGCCGACCCGGACGCCTGGACGCTGCTGGACCACCCGATGCTGCGCCTGGACGTGGCCGGCGGCACCGCCTACCTGGAGCCGGACGCGGTCGTGGTGCACGGCGGCCGGTGCACGGTGGTCGAGATCAAGTCCTTCCCGGTGCTGGACGGCGGCGCGGACCCGGCCAAGGTCGGCGCCGCCGCCCGCCAGGCCGCCGTGTACGTGCTGGCGCTCCAGCGGACCGCCGCCGCACTGGCCGGCCACCCGCTCGCCGACGACCCGTACACCGAGCAGCGGCTGCCCGGCAGCCCCCGGTCGAGCGTGCTGCTGGTCTGCCCGAAGGACTTCGGCAACCGGCCGACGGCCGTCGCCGTCGACGTCCGGCGCGAGCTCGCCACCACCCGCCGCCAGCTGAGCCGGATGACCGGCATCGACCGGCTGCTGGCGGAGCTGCCGGCGGGCGCCGACTTCGACCTGGCGGCCGACGAGGAGGGCGTGCCGGCCCGCTCCGCCGAGGAGCTGACCGCCTCGGTCGAGGCGGTGCCCGCCGCGTACGGCCCGGACTGCCTCTCCACCTGCGAGCTCGGCTTCCACTGCCGCGCCCAGGCCCGCTGCGGCGACCGGGTCGAGCAGCTCGGCCGGGGCGTGCGCGGCGAACTGGGCAGCATCCGGACGGTGACGCGGGCCCTGGCCGCCGCCGAAGCCGGCATCAGCCTGGACACTGACACTGACACCGTCGACGCGGACGCAGACGTGGACAAGGACGTGGACGTGGACGAGGCCGCCGAACGGCTGGCCTACGCGGCCGCGCTGCGCGCCGAGGCGCTGGGCAAGGCCCCGACGGCGGGTCACGCATGAGCGGGCGCAGCACGGCCGTGCGCGAACGCGGCGGGCCCGAAGCGGGGGCGCGCGCATGAGCTTGCTGACCACCCTCGCCCGGCTGGAGGCCGTCCGCAGCGGGCGGGCCGAGCCGCTGGCCACCGTCCGGCACCGGCACCTGTCCGACCGCCCGATGGTGGTCGTGCCGCTGACGGCCGCCGGTGAGGCCGGCGCGCCGCTGGCGGTGCTGCTGGGCACCGACCGGGACGCGCCCCGGCTGCACCTGGTGCCGCAGCCGCTCAACCGCACCCTGCGGTTCGACTTCCTGGCCGAGCTGGCCGCCGACCTGCTGCCGTACCTGGAGTCCTTCGCCGAGGACGTGGAGCAGATCGAGGGCTCCGAGAAGGACCCGGAGACCGGCGAGAAGACCCAGGTGTTCCGCGAGCTGTGCGCCGACGCGCCGCAGCTGATCGTGCCGAACGGCGCGGGCGTGCGGCACCTGGCCCTGCTCGGCCGCTCCACCCGGTTCCGCCGCACGGTCGAGGACGACGAGCCGGGGCCGTACCCCGCGCCGGTGCGGGTGCCGCTGCTCGGCCGCTGGCTGACCCACCTCACCGACCGCGCCCAGGTGCCCGGCACCAGCCTGCTGCTGCCGATGACCGGTTTGCTGGCCCGGCACTGGGCCACCGGCCAGAGCCACCTGGAGGACCAGCACCTGGCCGCCCACCTGGCCTGGCACGCCCCGCCGGGCGGCCTGACCGGTGCCGAGGCGGCCGAGCGCGCCGAGTCCGCCCGGGACGACCGGGGGCAGTTGCTGCACCCGCCGGCCGGCCCGGCCACCGATCCGCGCTTCGACGAGTTCGTGCTCGCCCCGGCGATCGCCCGCTACGACACCGCCACGGCCGCCCTTCAGCACAGCGCCGAGCAGCGCGACGAGGCCGCCGCCGAGCACGCCCGGGCGGCCGTCCGGGCGGCGGTCGAGCAGTTGCGCGAGGTGCTGGCGGCCGTGCTGCTGCCCACCTGGCGGGACGTCTGGCGCGGTCTGGACCTGTTGCGCGGGCTGCCGCCCGCCGGGCACCTGGCGGAGCGCTGGACCGGCGACCGCTGGTCCTACACCGGCCACCGGGACCGGCTGGCGGCCGGCGAGCCGCCGCAGCCGCGGCAGGACGACGCCGTCACGGCCGCCCGCAAGCTCGCCCAGCGCGAGCGCGAGCAGACCCGGCTGGACGTCCAGGAGGCGCTGGACGATCCGCTGGCGATGGCCGAACACCGGCTGTCCGGCGAGGCGTTCAGCGGCGTGGTGACCGAGGTGGTGCCGGACTACGACACCACCGGCCGCTCCCCAAAGCCGCGCCCGCTGATCACCCTGCGCACCGCCGACCGCCCGCACGCGGATCTCGGGCGGGAGGCGCACCGGGTGTGGGGGTCCCCCCAGCCGGAGGCCGGCGGCGGCCGGTCCCCGCAGAAGGCGGAGATCGCGGCGGTCGACCCGGCCGGGGGCACCATCACCCTGCGTCTGCTGTCCGGCATGGGGCGCAGGAAGGAGCCCGAGCCGGGCAGTCTGCCCGAGCCCGGCGAACCGGTCACCTTCACCCTGTTCGAGCTGACGGTCCGCCAGTCCGCGCCGCTGCCCGAGCCGGACGACACCCCGTGGACGCACGGCGGCCCGCCCGGCGCCGCCCCCGTACCCGCCCCGTCCGTCTCCGAGGAGTGGGAATGATGGCCGAGTTGAGCGCCGAGCAGGCACCGGGCGCGGCCGCCGACGCCGCCGTGGCCCGGATCCTGGCCGCGACCGTCCACCCGGCGGCCGGCGCCCCGCACGGCGTGGTGGTCGATTCCCCGCCCGGCGCCGGGAAGTCGACGCTGGTGGTGCGGGCGGCCCGGGAGCTGGTCGAGGCCGGCGAGCGGCTGATGATCGTCGCCCAGACCAACGGCCAGGTGGACGACCTGGTCGGCCGACTCGCCGAGAAGGCGCCGGGCCTGACGATCGGCCGGCTGCACGCCGCCGACGCCCGGCCCGGCCCGGAGGTGCTGAAGCACGCCAACGTCACGCCCTCCGACAAGGTCGCCGAGCTGGTCGAGCACGACGTGGTGGTCTCCACCTCGGCGAAGTGGCAGTGGGTGCGGGCCGAGGCGCCGTGGCGGCACGCGATCGTCGACGAGGCGTACCAGATGCGTTCGGACGCCCTGCTCGCGGTGGCCCGGCTGTTCGAGCGGGCGCTGTTCGTCGGCGATCCGGGCCAGCTGGACCCGTTCACCGTGGTCGGCACCGAGCAGTGGGCGGGCCTGTCGTACGACCCGTCGAGCAGCGCCGTGGTCACCATGCTGGCGCACAACCCGCAGATCGAGCCGCACCGGCTGCCGGTCTCCTGGCGGTTGCCGGCCAGCGCGGCGCCGCTGATCTCGCGGGCGTTCTACCCGTACACGCCGTTCCGCTCCGGCACCGGCCCGGACGACCGCCGGCTGACCGCCGCCGTCCGGCCGGACGGCGGCGCGCTGGACGCCGCGATCGACCGGGCCGCCGAGCACGGCTGGGCGCTGCTGGAGCTGCCCGCCCGGCACACCGTGCGGACCGATCCGCAGGCGGTGGCGGCCGTCGCGGCCACCGTCCGGCGGTTGCTGGAGCGTGGACTGACCGCCCGCTCCGAACAGGGCGAGGCCTCCCTCAGCGCGGATCGGATCGCGGTCGGCACCGCCCACCGGGACCAGGCCGCGGCCGTCCGCGCGGCCCTGCTCAAGGTCGGCGTCCCGGTGGACCAGGCGGCCGGCCCGGCCGTCACGGTGGACACCGCCAACCGGCTGCAGGGCCGCGAGTACGACGTCACGGTGGTGCTGCACCCGCTCTCCGGACGGCCCGACGCGACGGCCTTCCACCTGGAGACCGGCCGGCTGTGCGTGCTCGCCTCCCGGCACCGGCACGCCTGCATCGTGGTGGCCCGGGCCGGGATCGGCGAGCTGCTGGACGAGCACCCGTCCACCGAGCCGGTCCAGCTGGGCGTCCCGGTCGCCTTTCCGGACGGCTGGGAGGCCAACCATCAGGTGCTGCACCACCTGAGCGGCCACCGGGTGCGGCTGGGCTGAGCGGCTGGGCTGAGCGACCGGGCGGGCGGATCAGGCCTTGGTCTCGGTCTCGGTCTCGCAGGCGGCGTAGGCCTGGACGGTCCCGTGCCCGGCCCGCACCGCCCAGGTGCTCGGGTCGTCGGGGTTCGGCGCGTTGACCAGGACGGCGTCGCCGGAGCCGGCGGGCCGGAAGGCGTAGCCGCCCCCGGTGAGGTGGGAGCCTTCGGGGCAGGTCGCCGTCGACCAGCCGCCCGGGCCGCTCCACGGCCCGGTCACCACGGTGGTCGTCTCGGCGGCCCCGGCCACAGGTGCGGCCAGTCCGAGGGCCGGGGTGATCAGCAGGAGTCCGGCCGCGAGGCCCTTGCGTACGGGCATGGGTTCTCCCTGGGGTGGTGGATCGCTGGGACACCCGGGACAACGACGGCCCCGACGCCCCGACGCCGCCGCACGCGCCCGACCACCCGAAGGAGTAGCACGACCCCGGCGCGTACGGGGGAATAGCGCCCGCACGCGCACCGTTCCGTTACCGGCCGCCGCCGCGCGACAATGGACGGCGGCCACGGCCGTGCGGCGCGGCCCGGAGCAGCCGCCGCCCACCCTCACCGAGACCCGGAGGTGTCCGTCCATGCCCGACTCCCACACGAAGGCGTCCGACCACGGCGGTCAGGCCGACCCCGCGCGGCGTCTGCGTCCGGTGCAGCTGCTGTTCGAGCCGCAGTCCGCCGAGCCGGAGCCGGAACGATTCTTCGATCTGGAGTCGATCGACGACCCCACGGAGCTGCTGCGCCGCTCCACCGAGCTGGCCCTGGCCTTCCGGACGGCCGCCGAGCGGGCCACCGACTTCCAGGCGGTCGCCGCCGCGCAGCTGGCGGACCCGCGCCGCTTCGACGCGCTGTCCGACGCCGAGATCGCGCAGCGGGCGGACTGGACCCCCGACTACGCGGCCAAGATGATCGAGTACGGCCGCGGGCTGCTCCAGCCCCGCCGCCACGAGGACTGAGCGCCGCCGGGCACAAGGCGCCGGAGCGCCAGGCACTCGGCGCTCCGGTGCCCCGGCATCGGCCGCTGGCATATGCGCGAGCGGGGAAGGGTACGCCGTTCCCCGTCGTCCTGTCCGGCAAACCGTGCTTTCCCTCCCGTCCGGCCCCCGGACGGCACAGGCTGCTGTCCGTGGACATCTGGACGTATCAGTCGGTGGAGTACGTCACCGTGGCCGGCGAGGCCTGGCTCGCCTCCGCCAGCGAGTACCCGCGCAGCATGCGCGCCCTCTGGGAGGCCCGGCCGTGGGCGCCCTCGGTGCTGCCCTGCGGGCGCGCCTTCGACGTGATCAGCATGCCGTCGCTGTTCGGCCGCCGGGTGCTGGACGAGCTGTGGGCCTCCGGGCCCGGCTGCGGGCCGGTCGCCTCCTACCGGGGGCGGACGCTGCTGTTCGTCCAGCCCGGTGCGGGGCCCCGGCTGCGCCGGCTGCTGGCCTGGGAGGAGTGGGCCCGGGACGTGCCGCCCCTGCTGTGCCACGGCAAGGGCGACGCGGTGACCGTGCCACCGGTGCAGCGGATGGTGAACGGCCCGGACTCCCCCGGGCTGGGCTCCGGCCGGTGGATCGTCGCCCCGGAGGACCGGGAGCCGTGGCTGCCGGGCGCCTCGGTGGTGCTGTGGGCGTGCGTGCGGGCGGCCCGGGAGCCGGCCGCGGCCGTGCCGGCCGGCGCGGCGGCCGTGACCGGGGGGTGAACGGCGGACGGCCGGTATTCGATTTTGGCGCGGACCCCGGGCGCTGCTAAAGTCTTCTCTGTCAGCAGGCGCCGCTAGCTCAGTTGGTTAGAGCAGCTGACTCTTAATCAGCGGGTCCGGGGTTCGAGTCCCTGGCGGCGCACAGACAGCCGAGAGGCCCCTTGCGAAAGCGAGGGGCCTCTCGGCGTTTCCCGCGCGAACCGCGAACCGCGAACCGCGAACCGCGAACCGCGAGCCGCGCGCTGCGGACAAGGAAGCAGGACCGGGCCGCCCGCCGGAGCGGACGGCCCGACCGGGGCTCAGCGGCCGCGCAGCGCGCGGTAGCGGGCGACCAGCTCGGCGGTGGAGCTGTCCAGCTGCTCGGCGCCCTCGCCGGTCAGCAGCACCGGCTCGATCCGCTTGGCGAGCACCTTGCCCAGCTCGACGCCCCACTGGTCGAAGGAGTCGATGTTCCAGATCGCGCCCTGGACGAAGACCTTGTGCTCGTAAAGCGCGACCAGCTGGCCGAGCACCGAGGGGGTCAGCTCGGCGGCCAGGATGGTGCTGGTCGGGTGGTTGCCCTGGAAGGTCTTGTGCGGGACGAGTTCGGCGGGGACGCCCTCGGCCGCCACCTCCTCCGGGGTCTTGCCGAAGGCCAGCGCCTGGGTCTGGGCGAAGAAGTTGGCCAGCAGCAGGTCGTGCTGGGCGACCAGGCCCGGGAGCAGGTCGGCGACCGGCTTGGCGAAGCCGATGAAGTCGGCCGGGATCAGCTTGGTGCCCTGGTGCAGCAGCTGGTAGTAGGCGTGCTGGCCGTTGGTGCCGGGGGTGCCCCAGACCACCGGGCCGGTCTGCCAGGTCACCGGCGAGCCGTCGCGGGTCACCGACTTGCCGTTGGACTCCATGTCCAGCTGCTGGAGGTAGGCGGTGAACTTCGACAGGTAGTGCGAGTAGGGCAGCACGGCGTGCGCCTGGGCGTCGAAGAACGCGCCGTACCAGACGCCGAGCAGGCCGAGCAGCAGCGGGACGTTCTGCTCCGGCGGCGCGGTGCGGAAGTGCTCGTCGACCAGGTGGAAGCCGTCCAGCATCTCGCGGAAGGCGTCCGGGCCGATGGCGATCATCAGCGAGAGGCCGATCGCCGAGTCGAAGGAGTAGCGGCCACCGACCCAGTCCCAGAACTCGAACATGTTGTCGGTGTCGATGCCGAAGTCCCGCACGCCCTCGGCGTTGGTGGACAGCGCGACGAAGTGCTTGGCCACCGCCTCGGTGCCGGCGCCCAGCCCGGTGAGCAGCCAGTCGCGGGCCGAGACCGCGTTGGTGATGGTCTCGATGGTGGTGAAGGTCTTCGAGGCGACGATGAACAGCGTCTCGGCCGGGTCGAGGTCGCGGACCGCCTCGTGCAGGTCGGCGCCGTCCACGTTGGAGACGAAGCGGACGTCGAGGTCGCGCTTGGCGAACGAGCGGAGCACCTCGTAGGCCATCGCGGGGCCGAGGTCGGAGCCGCCGATGCCGATGTTGACGACGGTGCGGATCGGCTTGCCGGTGTGGCCGCGCCACTCGCCGCCGCGGACCCGCTCGGCGAAGCCGACCATCTTGTCGAGGACGGCGTGCACGGCGGGCACCACATTCTCGCCGTCGACCTCGATCACGGCACCGCGCGGGGCGCGCAGCGCGGTGTGCAGGACGGCGCGGTGCTCGGTGTTGTTGATCTTCTCGCCGCGGAACATCGCGTCCCGCAGCTCGGCGACGCCGGTGGCCGCGGCGAGTTCGCGCAGCAGCTCCAGCGTCTCGTCGGTGACCAGGTGCTTGGCGTAGTCCACGTGCAGGTCGCCGACCTGGAGGGTGTAGCGGCGGCCGCGCTCCGGGTCGGCGGCGAACAGCTCGCGCAGGTGCGTCTCGCCCAGCGCGGCCCGGTGCTTGCCGAGGGCGGCCCACTGCGGGGTGCGGTCGAGCGGGGTGCGGGCGTCGGCACGGGTCTCCGACATCGGTGGTTCCTCGATTCATCTGGGTGCAGAAACCGGCAGGGCCAGGCGGTGAGGGTCTCGCGAGGTCGTGCGGGTACTGGTGGTGCGCCGACTCCGTTGACGGCCTGCCCGGGCTCAGCCTATGCAACCGCGGAGCCGGTCGCGCACATTCCGCCCGGCGGGGCCGGACAGGCCGTCACTTGCGTTCCGAGCGCAGGTCCAGCCCCCGCAGCACCTGGTCGACCAGCTCCGGGTCGGCGCCGAGTTCGCTGCGGGCGGCGAGCATCTCGCGCCGGGAGGCGGCGATCATCTCCTGTTCGACCTCCCGGGCGGCCCGCCACTGGCTGAGCCGCAGCTTGGCCTCGGCGGCCTCCTCCTCGGCGTAGTTCTCCGGGCAGAGCCGGGCCAGCCGGTCGTGCTGACGGTCCCGCAGGCGGTCGGCGACCTCGGCGGGCAGCCGGTCCTGCTCCTCCAGTTCGCCCAGCCGCCTGAGCCCGGCCTTGGCGGCCCGCCACCAGAGCTGGCGCACGGCCTGCTCGTGCTTGTCCTGGTCGATGTCCAGTTCGAACCGCTTGGCCAGCCAGGGCAGGGTGAGGCCCTGCACCAGCAGGGTGAACAGCACCACGCTGAAGGCGATGAAGACCAGGCGGCCACGCTCGGGGAACTCCTCGCCGGAGTGCAGGGTGAGCGGGATGGCGAGGGCCAGGGCGACGGTGGCCACGCCGCGCATGCCGGACCACCAGAGGATCACGCTCTCCTTCCAGCTGAACGGGGTGTCCTCGTCGTCGCCGCTGCGCAGCTTCTTCGACAGCCAGCCGGCCGGCAGCAGCCAGAGCAGCCGGACCACCACGACCACGCCGATGACCACGGCGGCGTCGCCGATGAAACCGGTCCAGCCGCGGCCGGCCTCCTTGAGCACGGTGGCCAGCTCCAGGCCGATCAGGCCGAAGGCGACGCCGGTGATCAGGATCTCGACGACCTCCCAGAAGGCGTTGCCGACCAGCCGGAAGGAGACGGCGTCGGCGTCGGAGGCCCGCTCGGCGAGGTAGAGCGCGCAGACCACGACGGCGAGCACGCCGGAGCCGTGGATCTCCTCGGCGATGGCGTAGGCGGCGAAGGGCACCAGCAGGTTGAGCGCGACCTGCTGGGTCGGGTCGTCCAGGCGCTCGGCGAGTTTGGTGTTGACCCAGCCGAGGGCGATGCCGACGACCACGGCGAGCACCGCGGACAGGATGAAGCGCAGCACCGCGTGGCCGACCGAGAAGTCGCCGCTGACCACGGCCTCGATGGCCAGTGAGTAGACGACGATCGCGGTGACGTCGTTGAACAGGCCCTCGCTCTCCAGGATCGACACCAGGCGCCGGGGCAGGCCGACGCTGCCGGCCACCGCGACGGCGGCCACCGGGTCGGGCGGGGAGACCAGCGCGCCGACCGCGATCGCGGCGGCGACCGGCAGGGCGGGCAGCAGCCAGTGCACCGCCCCGGCCACCGCGGCCGTGGTGACCACCACCAGGGCGACGGCCAGCAGCAGGATCGAGCGGACGTTGGCCTTGAAGTAGCGCACCGAGGAGCGCCGGGCGACCGCGAAGATCAGCGGCGGCAGGACCAGCGGGAGGATCAGCTCGGGTTCGATGGTGACGTCCGGGATCTGCGGGACGAGCGCCATGACGATGCCGAGCAGGGTCATCAGGACCGGTTGCGGGACTCCGGTCTTGCGTGCGAGCGGCATGGTCACCACGGAGGCGAGCAGCACCAGGAAGAACAGGGGCAGCTGGCCCACGGAAACGTTCCTCTCGACAACGGACGGCTGAGCGCCGCCCAGGATAAATCTGACAATGCGCCCATCGGCGAAGACGCGCCGAACAGCGGGCCGAACAGTGGCTTGACCTCAAGCGGACTTCAGGTCCGAGGATCGGGGGCGGTCGAACAGTCAAGCAGTCGAATGTCGAACATTCGAGAGGGCGGGAGCAGACATGAAGGCGGTCACCGTGACGCGGTCCGGCGGTCCGGAGGTCCTGCGGGTCACCGAGGTGCCCGACCCGGAACCCGGGCCGGGCGAGGTGCGGGTGCGGGTCTTCGCCGCCGGGGTGCAGCCTGTCGACCTCGCGATCCGGGAGGGCTTCCGCCCGCCGGGGGCCGTCGTCGAGCCGCCGTTCGTCCTCGGCAACGAGTTCGCCGGAGTGGTGGACCGGCTCGGACCGGACGGCTCCGGCTGGCAGGTCGGCGACGAGGTGCTGGGCTTCCGCTTCCTGGACAGCCAGGCCGAGCTCGTCACGGTGGACGCCGCCCAGCTGGTGGCCAAGCCCGCCGGCATGCCCTGGGAGCAGGCCGGCTCGCTCTCCGCCTCCGGCCAGACCGCGCACCTGGCGCTCACCCTGCTCGCGGTCGGCCCCGGCGACACCGTGCTGGTGCACGGCGCCTCCGGCGGGGTCGGCACCGTCGCCGTCCAGCTCGCCCGGGCCTGGGGCGCCACCGTGATCGGCACCGCGAGCGAGCGCAACCACGACTACCTGCGCGACCTGGGCGCGATCCCGGTCGCGTACGGCGAGGGGCTGGTCGAGCGGGTCCGGGCGGTGGCGCCGCAGGGCGTGGACGCCGCCTTCGACGCCGCCGGGCGGGGCGCGCTGGCGGCCTCCGTCGAGCTGGTCGCCGACCGGAGCCGGATCGGCACCGTGGTCGACTACCCGGAGGCCGAGCGGCTGGGCGTCCGGGGGCTGCGGGGGCCGCGCACGGCCGCGCGGCTGACCGAGCTGGTGCGGCTGTGGGAGGCGGGCGGGCTGCGGCTGGAGGTCGCCGAGGCGCTGCCGCTGGAGCGGGCCGCCGAGGCCCACCGGCTGGTCGGCGCGGGGCACGTCCGGGGCAAGGTGGTCCTGGTGCCGTGACGCTGCGTGCGCGGCCGCCCGGGCCGATTGTGTGTTTCGGCTGCTGACCAGGTAATGTTCTCCGCGTCAGCAGGCGCCGCTAGCTCAGTTGGTTAGAGCAGCTGACTCTTAATCAGCGGGTCCGGGGTTCGAGTCCCTGGCGGCGCACAGACAGCCGGAAGGCCCTTCGCGAGAGCGAGGGGCCTTCCGGCGTTTCCGCGCTCCCCGCCGGCGTCCCCACCGACGGTGGCAGGAAAGGTGGGAAACGGGTCATTGCTGCCACTGCGACCCGGTGACAGGCTGGTCGCATGAGAGCGCGCAGCGTGGTCGTCGTCCTCTACGAGGGCGTGCAGAGCCTCGACGTGACCGGTCCCGTGGAGGTCTTCACGGGGGCGGGCGCGGCCGCCGGGCAGCCGGGGGCGTACCGGGTGACCACCGCCTCCCCGGGCGGCGGGCCGGTGCGCAGCCACAGCGGACTGCGGCTGCTGCCGGACGCGGACCTGGCCGAGGTCGGGCCGGTGCACACCCTGCTGGTCCCCGGCGGGCTGGGCAGCGATCTCCCGGACGGCGCGCTGATCGCCCGGATCCGGGAGCTGGCCGGCCGGGCCGAGCGGGTGGTGTCGGTGTGCACCGGGGCCTTCCTGCTCGCCGAGGCCGGGCTGCTGGCCGGGCGCCGGGCGACCACGCACTGGGCGTACTGCGAGGCGCTGGCCCGGCGGTTCCCGGACGTCGAGGTGGACCCGGACCCGATCCACGTCCGGGACGGGCACGTCGCCACCTCGGCCGGGGTCACCGCCGGGATCGACCTCGCGCTGGCCCTGGTCGAGGAGGACCTGGGACGCGACGCCGCCCTGCTGATCGCCCGCCATCTGGTGGTCTTCCTGCGCCGACCGGGCAACCAGGCCCAGTTCAGCACCCAGCTGGCCGCCCAGGTGGCGGCCCGGCAGCCGCTGCGCGAGGTGCAGCGGTGGATCGCCGAGCACCCGGAGGCCGACCTGTCCGTCGAGGCGCTGGCCCGCCGGTCGGCGCTGTCACCGCGGCACTTCGCCCGGGCCTTCGCCACCGAGGTGGGGGTGACCCCGGGCCGGTACGTGGACGGGGTCCGGCTGGAGGCCGCCCGGCGGCTGCTGGAGGACACCGCCGACGGCATCGAGGAGATCGCGCGCTCCTGCGGCTACGGCACCCCGGAGGCGATGCGGCGCGCCTTCGTCCGGTCCCTGGCCGCCTCGCCCGCCGAGTACCGACGCCGCTTCCGACCCGATCCTGTTGGAGGACACTGATGCGCATCGCCGTTCTGCTCTACGACGAGTTCACCGCCCTGGACGCCGTCGGCCCCTGCGAGGTGCTGTCCCGCATCCCCGGCGCCGAGGTGGTGTTCACCGCCGCGAAGCGCGGCCCGGTCCGCACCGACATGAAGACCCTGTCGCTGACCGCGGAGGCCGCCCTGGACGAGGTGGACGCGGCCGACGTGCTGCTCGTCCCGGGCGGGCCCGGGACGGAGGCCCGGCTGACCGACCAGGCCGTGCTGGAGTGGATTCGCGCGGTGGACGCCACCACCACCTGGACCACCTCGGTCTGCTCGGGCTCCCTGCTGCTGGGCGCCGCCGGACTGCTGGCGGGGCGCCGGGCCACCTCGCACTGGTGCTGCCTCGACGCGCTGAAGACATTCGGGGCGGAGCCGACCGGGACGGAGCGGGTCGTGGTCGACGGCAAGTACGCGACCGCGGCCGGGGTCTCGGCCGGGATCGACCTCGCGCTGACGCTGACCGGACTGATGGCCGGGGACGCGACCGCGGAGGCGATCCAGCTGGTCATCGAGTACGACCCGCAGCCGCCGTACTCGGCGGGCTCGGTCGCGACGGCCCGGCCCGAGCTGGTCGCCGAACTGCTGGCCAACGGGCTGCAGTTGCGCTAACCACGATCAGCCGGGAAGCCGTGGCGGCGGGCGGCGGTGGCCACCGCCAGGACGGGCAGCATCAGGGCGAGCACCGTCCAGGGCAGGGCCCCGGTGCCCAGGCGGCCCAACACCAGGCCGCCGACCACGCCGCCGCCCGCCATCGCGGCGTTCCACAGGGTGACCAGCACCGCCTGGGCGGCGTCCGCCCGCTCACCGCCCGCGTCACCGACGGCGGTCTGCAGCAGGGTCGGGGCGCCGCCCCAGCCCAGGCCCCAGAGCGCGGCGGCGGCGTACACCAGCGGTGTGCTGTGCGACCAGAGGCCGAGCAGGCCCGCGGTCAGGGCGACCAGCAGCGCGCCGCCGATCGTCAACTGCCGTAGCCGGCGGTGGATGTGGGCGCCGGTGAACCAGATGCTCGCCAGCGAGGCCAGGCCGAAGACCAGCAGCACGGTGTCGGTCGCGTCGCCGAGGCCGGTCCGGTCGAGGAAGGGCGCGATGTAGGTGAACAGGATGGTGTGGGCGAGCACGAAGAGCACCGTCACGGTGAGCACCGGCGCCACCCCGGGCACGGTGAGCGCGCTCCGCACCGGGGCGCGCTCACCGGCGGGTTGTCCGGGCTGGTCCGGCAGCAGGGCCGCGATCCAGCCGATCACGCCGAGCGCCAGTGCCGTCATGGCCAGGAAGGGCACCCACCAGGCGAGCGCCTGGCCGAGGAAGGTGCCGACCGGCACTCCCAGCGACAACGCCACCGGTACGCCCGCCATCGCCACGGCCATGGCCCGGCCCTGCTGTTCGACCGGCACCAGCCGGCGCGCGTACCCGGCCAGCAGCGCCCAGGCGAGGCCGGCCGCGACGCCCGCGAGGAAGCGGGCGGCCAGGGTGAGCGGGTAGTTCGTGGAGGCCGCGGTGACGGTGTTGGCGGCGGCGAAGCCGGCCATCGCGGTGAGCAGCAGCCGCTTGCGGCCCCAGCCGGCGGTGGCCGCGGTGAGCGGGATCGCGGTGGCGGCGGTCCCGAGCGCGTAGACGGTGACGGTCTGCCCGGCGGCCGACTCGCTGACGCCGAGGGCCCCGCTCATCCCGGGCAGCACGCCGGCGGGCAGGGTCTCGGTGAGCGCGGTGACGAAGACGGCGGTGGCCAGGGCGAGCAGGGCGGGCAGCGGGAAACCGTTGCGGATTGCGGGAGTCGGGAGCTGTGTGGTCGCCATGGGAACCATGCTCGATCCTCACACTGATGTCAGGTTCAAGCACGGTTCCCACCGGCGTCACCTCAGCGGCGGAAGTAGCCGTCGAAGTTCTTGGAGAACTCCCGGCCGCCGAACTGGTCCCAGTTGACGGACCAGGTCATCAGCCCGCGCAGGTTCGGCTGGGCGCCCGAACGCGGCATGTACGAACCGCAGTTGGCCAGCTTGGTGAGGCAGTCCAGGGCCTTGTTCACCTCGGCCGGGGCGACGTAGCCGTTGCCGGCGTTGGTGGTGGCCGGCATGCCGATGGCCACCTTGGAGGCGGGCAGCGGCGGGAACACGTTGTTCGTGTTGCCCGCCACCGGGAAGCCGTTGAGCAGCAGGTCGGTCATCGCGACGTGGAAGTCGGCGCCGCCCATCGAGTGGTACTGGTTGTCCAGGCCCATGATGGAGCCGGAGTTGTAGTCCTGGACGTGCAGCAGGGTGAGGTCGTCGCGCAGCGCGTAGATGACCGGCAGGTACGCCCCGGCGCGCGGGTCCTGGCCGCCCCAGGGGCCGGAACCGTAGTACTGGTAGCCGAGTTGGACGAAGAAGGTCTCCGGCGCCATGGTCAGCACGAAGCCCGGACCGTACTTGGCCTTGAGGGTCTTCAACGCGGAGATCAGGTTGACGATGACCGGGCTGGTCGGGTTCTTGAAGTCGGTGTCACCGGTGTTGAGGGAGAGCGAGTGCCCCTCGAAGTCAATGTCCAGGCCGTCCAGGCCCCACTTGTCGATGATCGCCGAGACCGAGCTGACGAAGGTGTCGCGGGCGGCGGTGGTGGTCAGCTGGACCTGGCCGTTCTGGCCGCCGATCGAGATCAGCACCTTCTTGCCCTGGGCCCGCTTGGCGGCGATGGCGGCCTTGAAGTCGGCGTCGGACTCCACGGTCGGGCAGTCGGTGACGGAGCAGCGGTTGAACCGGATGTCGCCGGAGGTGACGGAGGTGGGCTCGCCGAAGGAGAGGTCGATGAAGTCCCAGGAGTTCGGGACGTCGGCCATCCGGGTGTAGCCGGCGCCGTTGGCGAAGCTGGCGTGCAGGTAGCCGACCAGGGCGTGGCTGCCGGGCGGCGGCGGGGTGGTCGGGGTGCCGGTGGGAGTGCCCGTCGGGGTGCCGGTGGGAGTGCCCGTCGGGGTGCCGGTGGGAGTGCCCGTCGGGGTGCCGGTGGGGGTGCCCGTCGGCGTCCCGGTCGGCGTTCCCGTCGGGGTCCCGGTCGGCGTCCCGGTCGGGGTTCCCGTCGGGGTCCCGGTGGGCGTCGGCGTCGGGCTGGGGGCGCCCGGCCCGTCCAGCGAGACGTCGTCCGCGTAGTAGGTGCCCTGGCCGTACCAGCCGTGGGTGTAGACGGTGGCGCTGGTCTGGGTGGCGCCGGTGGTGAAGCTGACGCTGAGCTTCTGGTAGCCGCCGCCGGTGCCGGGGGTCCAGGTGCTGGGGCCGCCGCCGTCGACGCCCAGGTAGACGTACGAGCCGTTGACGTACGCGCTGAGCGTGTAGGTGGTGCTGGGGGCGACGGTGACGGTCTGGCCGCACTGGGCGGTGTCGCCCGCGGTGGCCGCGGCGGCGAGGGCGTAGCCGCCGCCGTGCACCGGGCTGGTGACGACGCTGCCGGAGTTGCCGGTGCAGCTCCAGGGGGCGAGCGAGCCGGATTCGAAGCCGCCGTTGACCAGGAACTCGCCGGCCGAGGCGGCGGGCGCCAGGCCCAGGGTGACGCCGACCAGGGTGGCCGCGGCGACGGCGGAGGCGGTGCCGGCGGCGAGCAGGGTGCGGGACTGCTTCCGGCGGGCGGGGGCGGGTGCGGGTGTGGTTCTGCGCATGCGGGGGCTCCTGCGATGGCGCGGTCGTGGGGGACGTCCGAGGGCACGCCGGAGCACGCGCCAGTGGGGGGGGAACGGCCCGGCCTGGCACCCAAGTTGGACTAGACCACTGAAGTGGATTCGGCACTGCGGTGTCAATGGTCCAGACCGGTCCGCGACCTACGCGCCGGCCGCCCGGCAGCCCCGACGGGCCGCCCCGGTTGCCGAGGGTGACACCCCGTCGAAGGATGGAGGGGTGACCCCGCCCGGCTACCTCCGCTACCCCCACCTGCACGGCGGGCTGCTCGCCTTCACCGCCGAGGACGACGTCTGGATCGCCCCGCTGGACGCCGACGGCGCCACCGGCCGGGCCTGGCGGGTCAGCTGCGACCGCACCCGGGTCAGCCACCCCCGCTTCTCCCCCGACGGCCGCACCCTCGCCTGGACCAGCTGGCTGAACCTGACCCCCGAGGTGTGGACCGCCCCCGTCGAGGGCGGCGAGGCCGAACGGCTCAGCCACTGGGGCAGCCAGGACACCCGGGTGCGCGGCTGGCTGCCGGACGGCGAAGTATTGGCCGTCACCTCCTACCACGAGCCGTTCGGCCACTACACCTGGGCGCACGCCCTGCCGCCCGACGGCTCCCCCGGCCACCGGATGCCCTGGGGCCCCGTCGGCGACGCCCAGATGAGCCGCGAACGCACCGTGCTGCTCACCGGTGCCGCCCCGCACGAACCCGCCGCCTGGAAGCGCTACCGGGGCGGCGCCACCGGCCGGCTCTGGGCGGACGGCGAACAGATCCTCGCCGACCACCCCGGCCACCTCGCCTCACCCATGCCCGTCGCCGGGCGGATCGCCTTCCTCTCCGACCACGAGGGCATCGGCAACGTCTACTCCTGCCGCCCCGACGGCACCGACCTGCGCCGGCACACCGACCACGCCTCCTACTACGCCCGCGAGGCCGCCACCGACGGCACCCGGATCGTCTACCAGCACGCCGGCGACCTCTGGCTGCTGGACAGCCTGGACGCCCCCGCCCCCCGCCGGCTCGCCGTCCCGCTCGGCGGCGCCCGGGCCGGCCGCCGCCCGTACCAGGTCGGCGCCGCCGCCCAGGTCAAGGACCTGGCCTGCGACCAGAGCGGCCGGGCCGGGGTGATCACTGTACGCGGCAGCCAGTACTGGCTCACCCACAAGGACGGCCCGGCCCGCGCGCTCGCCGACACCCCCGGGGTGCGGACCCGGCTGCCGGTGATCCTCGGACACACCGGCGAGGCCGCCTGGATCACCGACGCCGAGGGCGCCGACGCGATCGAGGTGATGCCGCTGCCGGGGCACGAGGAGACCGAGAAGCACCGCCACCGGGTGCTCGCCGCCGACCGGATCGGCCGCGTCCTGGAACTCACCGCCTCCCCCGACGGCGCCCACCTCGCCGTCGCCGCCTCCGACGGGCGGCTGCTGCTGGTCGCCGCCGACGACGGCGCCGTCCGCGAACTCGCCGCCTCCGGCTACGGGCCGGTCTCCAGCGCCCGCTTCTCCCCCGACTCGCACTGGATCGCCTGGTCCCAGCCGGTGGCCGGGCGCTCGCTGCGCCGGATCCGGCTCACCCGCACCGAAGCACCCGGGCCGGTCACCGAAGTCACCGACGGCCGCTTCGAGGACGAACAGCCGGTGTTCACCCGGGACGGCCGCTACCTGGCCTTCCTGTCCTGGCGCGGCTTCGACCCCGTCCACGACGTGCACACCGGCGACCTCTCCTTCCCGCTCGGCTGCCGCCCCTACCTCGTCCCGCTCACCGCCGACACGCCGTCCCCGTTCGCCGCGCCCGCCGAGGACGGCGCCCCGCGCGGCAACGGCGGCGGCGACGGCACCGTCCTCGTCGACCCGCAGGGCATCGGCGAGCGGCTGCTCCAGTTCCCGGTGATCGCCTCCAAGTACTCGGCCACCGACGCGGTGCGCGGCGGCCTGATCTGGCTGCGCTGGCCGATCTCCGGCACCCTCGGACAGACCTTCGCCAGCCCCGACGACACCTCCGGCCGCCCCTCGCTGGAGTACTTCGACCTCGCCCGGGGCACCCGCACCACCCTGGTCGACAAGCTGGACGGCTACGCCGTCTCCGGGGACGGCGGCTCCATCGCGGTCTACTCGGCCGGGACCCTGCGGATCGTCCCGGTCACCGGCGGCGCTGGCAGCACCGTCGACCTGCGACGGATCACCCACACCGTGCACCCCGCCGCCGAATGGCGCCAGGCCTACCACGAGGCCTCCCGGATCGTCCGGGACCAGTTCTGGGACGAGCGGATGTCCGGCCTGGACTGGCCCGCCCTGACCGCCCAGTACGAGCCGCTGCTGGAACGGGTCTGCTCACCCGACGACTTCGCCGACCTGCTGCGCGAACTCCTCGGCGAACTCGGCACCTCACACGCCTACGTCACCCCGTCCCGGCGCGCCGAAGGGCCCTCCCTCGGCCAGCAACCGCTCGGCCTGCTCGGCGCCAACGCACACCGCTCCCCCGACGGGCGCTGGCTGGTCGAACGGGTACTGCCCGGCGAGACCTCCGACCCGCGCGCCCGCGCCCCGC
The DNA here is from genome assembly GCF_042677305.1 of Kitasatospora sp. NPDC127121. Taxonomy (NCBI): domain Bacteria; kingdom Bacillati; phylum Actinomycetota; class Actinomycetes; order Kitasatosporales; family Streptomycetaceae; genus Kitasatospora; species Kitasatospora sp. NPDC127121. The sequence goes on from NZ_JBHXTQ010000002.1 coordinate 53,270, forward strand.
TCGCCGCCCAGGGAGTCCGGGACGGCGACGAACTGCTCGCCGTCGGCGGCCGCCCGGTGGACCCGGTGCGCGGCCCGCTGCCACTGCTGGCCGGCACCGGCGGCACCACCGTCGAACTGGCCCTGCGCGGCAGCCCCGACGGCCCGGTACGGCGGATCACCGTCACCCCGCTGACCGACGAACGGGCCGTCCGCTACCAGGACTGGGTGACCAAACGCCGCCTCCTGGTACGGGAGTTCAGCGACGGCCGGTGCGGCTACCTGCACATCCCGGACCTCGGCGGCTCCGGCTGGGCGCAGTTCAACCGCGACCTGCGGCGCGAGCTGGACAAGCCCGCACTCGTCCTGGACGTGCGCGGCAACGCCGGCGGCAACGTCTCCGAACTCGTCCTGGAGAAACTCACCCGGCACGTCCTCGCCTGGGACTTCGGCCGGGACCGCCAGCCGGTCCGCTGGCCCCGGCACGCACTGCGCGGCCCGCTCGTGGCGCTCGCCGACGAGGCGACCAGCTCGGACGGCGACGTGGTCATCGCGGCGATCAAACTGCTCGGCCTCGGCCCCGTCGTCGGCAACCGGACCTGGGGCGGGGTCGTCGGGATGACCGGGCGGCACACCCTCGGCGACGGCACCCGGATCTCGGTGCCCAAGAACGCCTCCTGGTTCGAAGGCGGACTCGGCTGGTCGGTGGAGAACCGCGGCGTCGAACCGGACGTGCACGTGCTGCGCACCCCGCGCGACTGGGCCCGCGGGCGCCACCCCGAGCTGGTCGCCGCCGTCCAGCTCGCGCTGGACCTGCTGGAGGACGCGCCCGCCGCGGCGCCCCCGCCGGAGGACACCCCCAGGCCGGACCTGCGGCGCCCGCCGCTGCCGCCGCGGGCGCGGTGACGGGGGGCTCGGGGGCTGGTGGGGTCTCCCGGGCTTTCAGCCCCAGGGGTCGCCCTCGGCCGTCATGTTCTCGGCCGCGCGCCGGTCGGCCTCCTCCTGGACAGCACGGGCACGCCGCTCCGACTCGCGGGCCTCCTGGGTCTCGCGGGCCCGCTCGATCTCCGGGCTGTACGCGTCCGCGGCCTCGTCGTGGGCGATGGCGGCACGCTCGGCGGCGTCCTGCCCGGTCGCCTCGTGCGCCTTGTGGCGGAACCTGTCGAAGATGCCCATGACTCCTCCTCCGAACGGATACCGGGCTTCCCCCACTCTCACACCGGGCACCCGGAGCCGCACGTTGAGCCTTTGGTCCCTGGTGAACGCGCCCAACGGCCGTGGCGCGGAGGCGGCCGCCCGGCGCAGATTGGAGCCGTCGGCCGAACTGACGCCACCGTCTGGAGCCCACCGTGACCGTCGTACCTTCCGCCCGCCAAGCCCGGCGCACCACCGAGGACCCCCACGACGGGCCGCGCCGGCGGGTCGGGCCGCTGGCCGCGCTGGACGGGCGACTGCCCGGCGCCCACGACCTGCTGCTGATGCAGTGCCCCAGTTCGCTGCACCCGCTGGCGGGCGGCGAGCTGCCGGACTGGGCGCGGGCCGTCCTGCGCGTGCACCCGTGGGTGACGGTCGGCCGGGCCCCCTCCCTGGTCGGCACCCCGGCGGACGTCCCACACCCGCAACGCTGCACCCGGGACCCGGAGGCCGCGCCCGAACAGTGGATCCCGGTGATCGTGCGCGGCCCCCGCCCCGGGCAGCGGCTGGACGCCCTGGCGCCCTGGGCCGCAGTCGCCCGGACACTGCGCCCCGAGCAGCTGGCCGGGCGGTGCGGACGGCTGGACCCCGAACGGGTCGCCGGAATCCCGGCGCTGGCCCTGCTGCCGGCGGTCGGCCGGATCGTCGCGGACCACCGGCTGTCTTGGGGCCCGATCGGCGCGGTCGGCTACGAACTGGGCACCGGCGTACCGGTCGCCGGGCCGCTGAGCCCGCTGCGACTGGTCCTGCGCACCCCGCACCCGATCAGCCGCCGGGACGCCCTGCAACTGCGGCGGGCGCTCAGCAGGCTGCCGGTCCCGGTCCAGGCCGAACTGGAGACCCGCTACGGCTCGGTCCAGCTCGCCGAGTACGCGGCCTCGCCGTACACCCTCACCCTGCTGACGCCGGACGGGCCCCGGGAGGTCCGCGACCCGTGGTTCCCACGCGGCCCGTTCGTCTGAGCTGTCCGCCACATCAGTTGAGCCGGTTGGGCGACCGGGAAGCCGCCGGGATGCGGAGTCCGGCCATCGCCCCGAACGGCTGGTTCGCCAGGTGGCCCGCCGACCAGGCGACGCCCCACCGGGCGCAGTTCGGGCAGTTCCACGTCCGTCCGGCCGCGTTGGCGTCGTTGAGCAGATCGACCGGGGCCGCAGCAGTCCGGTGCGGGACAGGCGGGAGGGTCGGTCATCGGCGGCGGTCCCGGCCGAGTCGCCGCCGGGCGGCCCGCCGGATGAGGGGCATCGTGCCAGGGCTGCTTCAGACGTTGGACTACGCGCGGGCCATCCCGGCGGGGGCAGTCCGCCGAGGCAGCATCACGCAGGACCAAGCCGAGGAGCGGGTCGCCTACCTTGCGCGCCGACAGGCGAACTTGCGCCGGGAGACCCCTCCACTGATCCACGCAGTTCTGGATGAGAGCCGCATCCGACGGCCGGTCGGCGGAAAGTCCATCATGGCTGCCCAGCCCGACGAGCTTGCAGCCTTCGTCCGGACGCCCAACACCGTTCTCCAGGTGGCTCCGTACGCCATAGGCGAGGAACGAGCGTTCGACCTCCCGGTCAACATCATCGCCCTTCCGGACCGATCGCTGATGTCCTACGCCGAATCAGCGCAGCAAGGGCACCTGGAACGGGACAGCGGCGCAGTACCGCCGATCCTCAGTGGTTCAAGTCTTCGTACAGCAGCAACGGAGGCGACTGCATCGAGGTCGCAGGGAACCTGATCGCGTCCGACACCGTCCCCGTCCGAGACAGCAAGGACACCGACGGCGCGACCCTCCTCTTCCCGACCGAGGCCTGGCAGTCCTTCGTCTCCGCCGTCCGCATTGGCGAGTTCGGCACCGTCTGACATCCGGTCCGAGCATCAGGGTCAGATCGGCAGGTTCCAGCCCGGCCCGTCCGCACTTCCTCCCGACGTGCTCACGAGTCGGATCCATCCTCCCGTTAGTCGGCGATGGCACGGGCAATCGCCGAAGCGGTGTCGACACCCTGCCGGGGCGCATTGGTCGAGGTCAGATCGCCTGGGCCGGGTCGTCCAGCCAGGCGTGCCAGCCGTCGGGGGTGACGGTGAGTCCGAGCCGGTCGACACCGGGCCGGCCCGCCTCCTGCCACCAGGCGAGAACCTGCTCGAACTCCTCCCACAGCCGCCGGCCACCATACTGGCGCACCTGGTGCACGGTGTCGCCGTCGCGACAGGTCGCGGCGGCCCACGCCGGGGTGGTGAGGGAGTACAGCCACAGGGTGCGGGATCCGTCGTCGTGCGGCTGGACGGCGTGTGTCACGTCCCGCAGGCGCAGTCCGGCGGCGAGCGGGAAGGGGTCGAACTTGCCGTGCGGCGGCGGGGTGGCGGTGGTGAGGTGTTCGACGACCGTGCCGCCGCTGGCCGGGCTCTCGGGGCGGACGAGGCGCTGGGAGCGCATCTTCATGAACTCGACCGGCTGGAGGAACGGGCCCGTGGCGGTGCCGTCGCCGGCGACGGTGAGGCGGACTAGGGCGTCGGCGTTGGAGTAGTGGGTGCCGAACGGGGCGAGGATGATGCCGCCGGGCCGGGTCTGCTCGACCCAGGCGTAGGGAACCTCGCGCAGGCCGTAGGTCGCGATGGTCCGGTCGTACGGGCCACCGGGCTTCCAGCCGAACCGGCCGTCGCCGCAGACCGTGGTGGGGCGGCGGCCGACGCGCTCCAGGGCTGTGCGAGCCCGTGCGGCGATCTGCGGGTCGATCTCGACGGTGACGACGTTCGCGTCGCCGAGGCGGTGGCCGAGCAGCGCGGCGTTCCAGCCGGTGCCGGTGCCCTGCTCGGTCACGCGCATCCCGGCCTCGATCTGGAGGTCGTCGAGCATGGAGGCGACCAGGGACGGCATGGAGGCGGAGCTGGTCGGCACCGTGCCCGGCTCCAGGCCCTGGTGCTGACCGTCGTCCCACTGCGTGACGATCGGGATGTCCGCGGCGGCGGCCTGGAGCCAGCCGGGCTCGTCCGCGGCACGGTCGACGGGGCGGCTGGTACCGGTGGCCAGGTCGTGCGCCCACACCAGGTCTGGGAGGAACAGGGAACGCGGGACGGCCTCGAAGGCCGACACCCAATCGGCGGCGACGGGGAAGGGCCGCCCGTCCGAGCGGCCCTTCTGCTCAGGTTCGAGCGTCACTTGCGGCGCCCGCCGTCGCCGGGCGGCGTGGTGCCGTCGGGGGTCGGCGGATCCGGTGGCGGTGTCCAGGGCGTCCCGGGGTGCCCGTCACCACCGTCCCCGCCGCCACCACCGTGCTCTCCACCGTCATGTGCAACCGACTCCATCACCGGCTCCTCTCCAAGGAATGGCTGCCGCGCCACGGGCCCAGGACCGGGATGCCCCGGCCCCCGTCCACGACGCGGCATCGACGACGTCATTTACCGTTCCGTCGGCCAGACGAGCCCGTCAAGGGCGCGTGGAAGCACATGCCCGCTCCCGGCGCCGGCCGTTGTTCCGGGATTCACCAATCGCCTTCCACCACCTGGTGGTTGGATGCACGATCGGTCGATGGACTTCTACACCACGGGCATGCCCAAGGTCAGCAGGGTGCGGGACTTCCCCTCGCTGTCCGACCCGACGGTCACCATCATGACGATCAGCGAGCACGGCTACGTGAGCCAGTACACCGGAAACGGTGAGCGCAAGCGCGGCCTGATCAGCAGCCACACACTGCGCCCCGGCGACCTGGTGCTGGCCATTCTGCCGACCATCCCGGCGACGGTGGCCGTGGTGGACGACCGGAAGGCGTTCTGCGAGGAGTTCGGCGCCAAGGCCACCGAGGTCACGACGCTGGACGTGGAAGCCGCCCTGGCGCGGGCCTGGCGGGCCTGCGCGGAGACCGGCTGCCCACAATGCGGGGTAGAGGCGTGGCAGTACTGCCGCAACGAGATCAAGGGCGCGATGTACGCCTTCAGGTTCCACCGCGGCCGCCAGGACGCCGCCGGAGTACGCGCGATCCTCAAGCCGGTGGGCCTGCCCGACAAGCACTGGCAGAACGGTGTCGGCCGCTGGGAGTGGGACGAACGCCTCCTGCGGCAGAGCTGAAGTGCCCGTCGCCCCACGCCGCGCGCCACCGCCGGCCACGCCTCCGAGATCTCAACAGTCCGCAACGAAAGGAAATCGATGAGTACCCTTCCTGAACCCGACACCACCGCCGACGATCTGAGCCCCGAGCGCAGGCAGGACCTCCTGGAGCTCGCCGAGTTCATCGGACTCGACGATGCCGCCGAAGGCCTGCGCGGCGACATGCGCACCGAGCGAATCCTCCCCCGGCTGAAGCGCGCGCTCGACCTGATCGGTCTGCCCATCAGCACCGGCCCCGACACGCCCGGCGTCGTCGTCACTCTGTTGGGAACGGCCGCCGCAAGCTGGCAGGCCGGATCCGTCGCGGTCGAGTGGAGGCCCAGCGCTGCCCTCATCACCCTGGACGACGAGGCCGACGCCGGCGACCCCGTCGACCACTTCACCAGGTCCGTCTACGAGACCCTCGACACCGCTCTCGCCGCCACCCTGCGCAAGGCCGGACTGCACGTCCTCATCGACTCCCAGTTCGGCGGCGTCATCATCGCGGACACCAGGCCCGTGGACCATCTCAACTCCTTGGGACTCTGACCGAGAACAGGCCAGTCCGGCCGCCTGGAGGTGCGATGGAAACCTCGTCCTTGGACTCGCTCTACCAGCGGGTTCGAGGAGCTCCGTCATGTCCCAGCTGCTGCAAGGTCCCTGAGGGAACCTCGCTCTTTCCACGGACGACGCTCACTTCCGCAGCCGTCTCCACCCCGTGACGGGCTCGCTGTGCGAGTACTTCCTGTACGAGTGCCTGCCCGGCTCGCGTGGGTGACTCTCGCCGAGATCCCCGGGTACGTGCCGTACGGGCTCTTCGAGCCGGTACAGAAGTACCTGGACAACGCGCTCAAGGGCTGACGGACCTCAATGGAGCGGCGCTGCGGGCTGTTACTCAGATCAAGACACACGACGAGGCCCCACTGCCTGGCGGGTAGTGGGGCCTCCGTTCTGCCCGGCGAGGGTGACCGCCGGCTGCCGACGCCGGCGCGTCCGGCTCCTCGATCTGCTTGGGGCTGTGGCGAGTTGTCCGGTCGGGGGGTAGGCTCCGGCAGCACTTGGTGGGCGGGTGAACGGCCAAGAGCGGAGGCGGGTTTGACGTCCTTCGGGCGCACGTTGCGGCTGCTGCGCCGGCGGGCGGGTATGTCCCAGCCGAGGCTGGCGGCGACGGTGTTCGTGTCCCAGTCGACCATCAGTCGTTTCGAGTCGGGCGACCGGATGCCGGATCCGGCGCTGGCCCGGTTGATCGATGGGGCGCTGGGGGCGGGAGGCGCGCTGTCCGGCCTGATTCCGGCCGATCCTGATCGGGCCGACTTCCAGGCCCGCAGGCCGGGTCTGGTGGACCGGGCGATGATCGTCGAGGCGGAGTCGGGGCTGGTCCAGTTGCGGAAGCTGGAGGACATCTCCTCCTCCGCGGATGTGACTCCGATGGTGGCGGCGCGGGCCGAGTTGGCCGTCCAGGCGGCCAAGGACGCGCCGTACGCCCTGCGGGCCCCGGCGATCGGTGCGGCCGCCATGGGGACCGCGTACCTCGGCTGGTGCCACTTCGTGGCCGGGCGGTACGCGGCGGCGGAGCAGGCGCTGGACCGCGCGGCGGCGCAGCAGAAGGCAGACAGGGCCGAGATCGACGTCCTCCGTGCGGCCCGCAGCCCGGGCGCGCGACCGGCGCCGTGCTGTTCACGTGTTCCCATGGCCGTTTCCCTGATCCTCCCCGCGCGGCCCTGACGCTTGAGCGGGGAATAGTCCGGAACTTCAGGCGCGATACCTTCTGCGCCTTGGGCTCACGGTCGGCAGGATCCCGGACGGCCATAAGGTCGGCAGGCGGATCGGAATACTATTCCGCGCCGATTCCGCGCCGAGTTGACGACCGATCAGATGCGGGTGGAGGCCCCGCCACCCGAGGGAGCGGGCAGCGGGGCCTGGGGCGTCAGCCGGTGATGCTGGGGGTGCCCGTTTCCAGGTGGCCGGTGAAGCGCTGGGACCAGGTGCTGTCGGCGTCGACCGTCACCGTGAAGTCGTACCAGCCGTTGTTGTAGGCCGCGGCGTTGAAGAAATCGGTGACGTTGCCGCCGGCGGGGACCTGGTACGTCCAGGGGCCGTCCGTGCGGTAGTTGTTCGACGCGATCGTGAAGGTCATGGGCGTCGCACCGGAGTTGGCGAGCTTGAAGTAGACGGCGAGCTTGCCGGTGCCCGGCTCGACCGCGTACGACGCCGTGACGGCCGCGTTCTTGCCGGCCTTGGTGGCGTCGCCCTTGAAGCGGCGCAGGAAGCGGTTGGGGCCGACGACCGTCAGGTCGTAGGGGCCGCCGCCGAAGTTGGTGCCGCAGTTGAAGAAGTCGCTGGTGGTGCCGCCCGGGTCGACGGTGTACTGCCAGGGGCCGCCGCTGCGGTAGGCGTTGGCGTAGGCGGCGAAGTGGGCGGACTTCGCCGCCGCCGTGCCCCCGTTGTCCATCGCGATCCAGACCTTCATGACCCCGCCGGAGCCGAACTCCAGGTGGTCCAGGTTGGCGTTCGGCTGGTACGGCAGGGCGCGGGCCGGCCGGGTGCCGGTCTCCTGGATCGGGAGCTGGTTGTTGACCGGGGCCGGGTTGGGCAGCGGGCCGCACGCCGACAGGCCGATGGTCTGCGAGGTGTCGGGCAGCCCGGGCAGGCCGTAGACCGGGTTGGCGAAGTCGAACGCGCTGGTCAGGTCGCCGCAGACGCGTCGGCGCCAGTCGCTGATGTTCCGGCATTGCGCGGGCGTGCCGAGGGCGGCGGTCCAGGTCTCCAGGAAGCGGAGCACGGAGGTGTGGTCGAAGGTCTCGGAGTTGACCCAGCCGCCGCGGGTCCAGGGCGAGACGGCGATCATCGGGACGCGGAAGCCGAGGCCGATGTTGGTGCCGTTGTAGAACTCGCCCGGGGTGCCGGCCGGGGCGGCCGGCGGCGGGACGTGGTCGAAGAAGCCGTCGTTCTCGTCGTAGTTGATGAACAGGACGGACGAGTTGAAGACGTTCGGGTCGGCGTTCAGCGCGTCGATCACCAGGTGGACGAAGTGCGCGCCGTCGGCGGGGGTGGCGTACGGGTGTTCGGAGGAGGCCTGGTCGGGGACGATCCAGGAGACCTGCGGGAGGGTGCCGTTCAGCACGTCGGCCTTGATCGCGGCGGCGATGTCGTCCGGGGTCCTGCCGGTGGCCTTGGGTACCGAGCCCATGCCCTTGACGGCCAGCGGGCTGCCGGCCGGGGCGCCGGAGAACTGGGTGAAGTACGCGAGGGCGTTGTCGCCGTAGTTGTCGGCGGCGTTCTGGTAGACCTTCCAGCTGACGCCGGCGCTCTCCAGTGCCTCCGCGTAGGTCTGCCAGCGCAGGCCCTTCTCGTCGCCGCCGTCGTACGCGGGGCCGCCGGCGCTGCCGGCCGGGTCGATCTGGCCGGACCAGTGGTAGGTGCGGTTGGGGCCGGTCGCGCTGAGCACGGAGCAGTGGTAGGCGTCGCAGATGGTCCAGTTCTCGGCCAGCGCGTAGTGGAACGGGATGTCCTGGCGGGTGAGGAAGCCGAGGGTGCGGACGTTGCCCTTGGCGGCGACCCAGGAGTCCATCTTGCCGCTGTTCCAGGCCTTGTGCTGATCGCTCCAGCCGTGGCTGAGGTCCCCATTGCATTGGGCGAGGCGCTCGGGGTCGGCGCCGCCGGCCGGCTTGGTCTGGCTGAACTGCCACGGGTACTGGCGGCCGAGCAGGCCGTTGGGCTGGTTGAAGACGCTGTAGCCGCCGGCTATCTGGATGGCGCTGCGGTCGGCGAAGCCGCGCACCCCGCGCAGGGTGCCGAAGTAGTGGTCGAAGCTGCGGTTCTCCTGCATCAGGATCACCACGTGCTGCACGTCGTTGATGGTGCCGGTCTGCTGGAGCGTGGCGGTGGAGGCCACCGCGGGTGCGCCGGGGGCGGCCCCTGCGGCGCTGGTGCCGGCCACGGCGAGTCCCGCCGCGGCGGCACCGGACAGCGTGACGAACTTCCTACGACTCAGCTCGGCCATCAGCCCGGCCCGTCCCTTCACTGGCGATCTGGCGATGTTGTGTACACAAGTCGGGGCTCATCGATCGCGCAGCATCTTCCACCCCGGCCGGAGGCGCCCACCAGATGCGCGCGGCAGGGTTGGCGGACTGTTCGTCCGGGTGTCACCGAGCGACGCCGGGCTGAACGGGCGGCGGAAACGGCGGGGAGGGACGGAGCGGGCGGCTGGTCAGCGGTCCTTGACCTCGATTCCCAGCGCGTGGGCGAACTGCGGTGCCAGCTCCAGCAGTTGGGTGGAGCTGATGACCGCGCCGCGCAGCCCCTGGTGGCCGTCCGCGAGGCCCAGCCGGGCGGCCCCGCGCAGGTCGGTCTTCTTCAGGGTGGCGCCGCGCAGCCGGACCTCCTCCAGCGTGGAGCCGGGGAAGGACACCTCGGTCAGCTTGGCCTCGCCGAAGTCCACGTCGCGCAGCAGGCAGTCCTCGAACACGACGTCCCGCAGCACGGCCGCCCGCAGGTTGACCGCCTCCAGCTTGCAGCCGCGGAACACCACCCGGCGCAGCGCCGAGCCGTATCCGGCGACCCCGGCCAGCACGCCGCCGACGAAGGCGCTGTCCTGCCACTCGGTGTCGCTCAGGTCGCAGGCCACCCAGCGGCCGGCCTGCACCCAGACCTCGTTGAACCGGGCCTGGCGCAGCTTGACCCCGCTGAGCGCGACCCCGGTGAAGGCGCATTCCAGGAACGCCGCCCCGGCCGCCGACTCGTCGGTGTGCTCGCCGCCGTCGAAGTGCGTGGTGTCGTACCGCTCGTCGCTGCGCAGCCGCCCGGCGTGGGGGCGGAGCAGGTCCGCGTACGGCAGGTCGGCGAGCTGGTCGGGGGCGGAACGCGGCATGGCGGTGGCACCTCACGGTCGGGGGCGAACGGGTCTCGCCCGCATGCTCGCACGCGGCACCGACAACGGTCAGGACGACGACCCGCCGGACGACCACCCACCGAAGGGCGACGGCCTCCGGACGACGGCGCCCCGGCCCGGCCGCTGCGGGCTGCGGCCGGGCCGGGGCGCCTGGCGGACGATCAGCCGCGCGCCCAGAGGGAGTTGACGCGGCTGCGCTCGGTGCCGTTCGGGTACGGGTTGGTGCAGGAGGTGCCGGGGCCGCCGCCGGACATCAGCTCGCTGCACGGGCCGGAGTAGTGGTCCGGCAGGCCGAGCACGTGCCCGGTCTCGTGCGCGGTCACCCGGACCGAGTTGTACTGCCGGTTCTGCTGGTAGTCGAGGAAGACGTAGCCGCGCCCGTGGCCGTCGGTGCTGGCGTAGGAGCCGCGGCTGTCGTTGCCCTCGTAGTAGGCGAAGTCGCCGCCCGAGCCGGACCGCAGCTGGACGTTGCTGACCGAGCTGTTCCAGATCTGCGCGGCGTTGGCGATCTGGGTGCGGAAGCTCGGTGCCGAGCTGGCGTCGTAGGTGACGACGACGGTCGCCAGGTTCGGGCTGGCGGCCTGCTTGGCCTTGGCGGAGGCCATCACGGCCTGGAAGAACGCCTGGTTGTTCGCGGCCTCGGCGGCCGAACCGGCGTACGTCGAGGCGGTGTAGCCCTGGACGCCTGGGCCGGGGGTGGCGGCGGACGCGGCGGTGGTGGGCAGCACGGCGAGACCGGCCGCGAGGGCCAGGCCGAGCGCGGCGGACAGCACGGATCGCTTCATGTGGGGGCTCCGATTCCGGTGGTGCCGTGGCCGGTTGGGGGCCGGCCCTGGGGGACACCTGGTCAGCGGGTGATGTCCCCAGAGCTTCGGGCAGCCCGGCGGGCGGGCGGATGATGTCAACCCGCGATAGCTTCGATCAATACCCCTTGCGGTAAAGCGATTTGAGATGTCTTTAACCGGCCTTGACTCGCGCGTGCCCCTGGCATTCCGCTCCACCGGCGGTTAGGCTCCCGATCGGGGAAGCAACCGAGCGGCGGGCCACCCGATTCCGGCCGGGCGGCCCGCCGCACCCGAAGGGCGTCGGCAACTTCCCTGTTTCAGCGGCGAGTTCGCGACTCCCCTAGTTCACGGAATCGACGCCGTTCGACCAGAGGCTGTCGACCTGGCCGCGCTCGTTGCTGTCGGGGTAGGGGTTGGTGCAGGACGGGCCGGGGCCGCCGCCGGACATCAGCTCGCTGCACGGGCCGGAGTAGTTGTCGGGCAGGCCGAGCACGTGCCCGGTCTCGTGCGCGGTGACGCGCAGCGAGCTGTACTGCTGGTTCTGCTGGTAGTCGAGGAAGACGTAGCCGTGGCCGTGGCCGTCGGTGCTGGCGTAGGAGCCGCGGCTGTCGTTGCCCTCGTAGTACGAGAAGTCGCCGGTGCCGCTGCTCGCCTGGAGCTGGACGTTGCTGACCGAGCTGTTCCAGATCTGCGCGGCCTGGGATATCTGGCTGGTGAAGGAGGGCGCGCTGGCGGTGTCGTAGGTGACGGTAACGGTCTGCAGCCACGGGTTGGCGGCCTGCTTGGCCTTGGCGGAGGCCATCACGGCGTGGAAGAACGCCTGGTTGTTCGCGGCCTCGGCGGCCGAACCGGCGTACGTGGAGGCGGTGTAGCCCTGGACGGCCGGGCCGGGGGTGGCGGCGGACGCGGCAGTGGTGGGCAGCACGGCGAGACCGGCCGCGAGGGCCAGGCCGAGCGCGGCGGACAGCACGGATCGCTTCATGTGGGGGCTCCGGATTCGCGGTACGCCGAACCGCCGGGGCCGGTGGGGGCCGGACACGGCTGCGGCGACGGTGGGGGCGCCCCGGTGGGGCCGGGGCGGTTTCGCTGCCCCTGAGCTTCGACCCGCCCGGGCCCGCGGCGGATGATGTCAACCGGCGATAGCACGGCCGCATACCGGCGGGGCCCACCACGTGCCCTCCTGCCGCGCTTTGTTCTGTCATGTCCTTGGCGATGTGGCCGGGTGGCGTCTATGCTCCGGGCGTGGAGCTCGACGTGAGACACCTCCGGGTGGTGTGCGCGATCGCCGACACCGGCAGCCTCCGCAAGGCCGCGCTCCAGCTCGGCATGACCCAGCCCTCCCTCACCACCCAGCTGCACCGCATCGAACGGGCCATCGGCGGCACCCTGTTCACCCGCGAGCAGACCGGCAGCCGGCCCACCGCGCTCGGCCACTCGGTGCTGTCCCGGGCCCGGCCGGTGATCACCGAGATGGCCGCGCTGGTGGCCGCCGCCCGCCAGGAGGCCCGCGACGCGGCCGGCCCCGGGCGGCAGCGCCGGCTGCGGATCGGCAGCGTCGGCAGCCGGGCGGTCGCGGCCTGGCTGCGCCGGGTGCACGAACGGCTGCCGGACACCGACACCACCATCCACGTCGACGTCTCGGCCAGCGCCCTGCTGCGGATGGTCGCCGCCGACCAGCTGGACGTGGCCTTCGTCTACGAGAGCGAGGGCTTCCCGCTACGGGTGCCGCCGGACGCCGAGCACCGGGTGCTGATGGCCCGTGAGCCGCAGTTCGTCGCGCTCGCCGCCGGACACCCGGCCGCCGCCCGCCCGGTCGTCCACCTGACCGACCTCGCCGAGGACACCTGGATGGTCGACCCGACCGCCGACCACGAGTACGCGGCGATGCGCCGGGTGTTCAGCGAGGCCGGGCTCAACCCCCGGGTGGTCCAGGTGCGGGACAACGCCACCGCCGCCGAACTGGTCGCCTCCGGCGAGGCCGTCCGCCCCTGCCAGCCGACCTCCGCCCCCGGGCCCGGCACGGTGGTGCGCCCCGTGCACGGGGACCCGCTGGCCGTCCGGCTGCTGCTCACCTGGCGCCCGCGCGCGCTCAGCCAGCCCGCGCTGGACGCGCTGTACGGCGAACTGCGCGCCGCCTACCTGGACCTGGCCAAGGTCAACCCGGCCTACCTGGCCTGGCTGGCCCGGCACGAGCCGATCCTGCTGGACTGCGCCTGAGCATCACCTGGCCGCCCGGCCGGCGGACGACGGCCAAGCGCCTGAGAGTCGCCGGGCGCCCCACGGCGGCCGGGCGCCCGAGAACCGCCAGGCGCCCCACGACGGCCGGGCACCCCAGCAACGTCAGGCGCCCCCGTCAGCCCTCCCGGCTGTGCAGCAGCACGCCCACCGCCACGGTCAGCGCGCAGACCAGGCCCGCCGCCAGCACGCCGGAACCGCCGAGCGCGGTGCAGGCCAGCACCAGCACCGCCCCGGTCGGGGCCAGCGCCTGCGCCGCGCCGGTCTTGGTGTGCCGGGAGTGCAGCAGCCAGACCGTGAGCAGGTAGAGCGCGGTGGGCACGGTGACCGTCGCGGTGGCGGCCGTCGCGGAGATCTCCGCCTGGTGCACGGCCGACTCCACGGCCACCTCCAGCCCGGTGCCGATCGCGGCGGCCGCGCCGAACACCAGGTAGTGGCCGTACCCCCAGGCGAAGGCCTGCCGGTTGGAGCGCAGGTGCTCGTGGACCGGCCGGGCGAAGTAGATCCACCAGGCCGCGAAGCAGATCAGCAGGCCGCCGATCGCCACCGGGAGCAGCCGGCCCAGCTCCTCGTGCTCGTCCACCGCCGACTGCACCGCGACCGTCGCGGCCGCCACCGTCTCGCCGAGCACGATCAGGGTGAACAGCCCGTACCGCTCGGCGATGTGGTGCGGGTGCCAGGAGGTCTGCATCCGCAGTTCGGCGACCACCGGCACGGCCAGCTCGCACAGCACCCCGAGCGGGATGACCACCGGCCGGACGGCGTCCGGCAGCAGCACCACCACCACCCAGCCCACCTGGCAGAGCGCGATCCCGACCGCGTACCGCACGGCGACCAGGCGCGCCTCGCCCTGCTCGGCGGCCGCCGCGCGCAGCCACTGGGTGACCATCGCCAGGCGCATCACCACGTACCCGGCGATCGCCAGCGTCAGGTCCTGGGTGGCGAACAGCCGTGGCACCCCGGCCGCGAGGACCAGCACCCCGGCGATCTGCACCAGCGTGGTGACCCGGTACGGCACGTCGTCGCAGTCGTACGCGGAGGCGAACCAGGTGAAGTTCATCCAGGCCCACCAGATCGCAAAAAAAGCGATCGCGTAGCCGCGCAGGCCGTCGCCGTAGTGGCCGGCCGCCAGGGAGTGGGCGAGTTCGCGCCCGGCCTGGCCGACGGCGACCACGAAGCAGAGGTCGAAGAAGAGTTCCAGCGGGGTGGCGACCCGGTGCGGCTCGTCCCGGGCGCGCGGGACCATCCGGCGCACCGGGGGCGGGTCGACGGGGCGCGGGTGGGGGGCGGCGGCGGATTCGCTGGCCATCGGTGCTGCTCCGGGTTCGGGAGGGGCTGGCTGTCCCGCGCATCCTGGCAGCGGCCCGGGCCCCGCGCACGCACCGGCGCGACGGGCGCAGCGGTTCGCGATCCCGGGGTCGATTGCGCCGTTCGTCCCCTTTTTTCCTTGCCGTCAGCCGTAGTTGACGCCCCGGTGCGCGAACCGGGTGACAGCGCGGCGGGTTTCCGGGCGCGCCCCGCGCGCTGCGCCGCGGCCGGCCGGACGGCCCCGCTAGATTCGTCCCCGGTTGGAAGCGAGCGCGGGCCTTGCGGGGCCCCACGACACGGGCGGCCTGCGGGCAACGCGGAAGGTCAAGGCCGGTGGCAGGAGAACGGGGGCGGCAGAGCCGACCTTCCCGTGTCCGTACCACCGGCCTCGTGATCACCGCGCTGCTCGCCAGCGCCTGCCGCCCGTTCGCTCTCGCCGCGTCCGCGGCGGGGGCTACTTCTCCCAGCCGACCTTGGCGTAGTCCTCCCCGGCCAGGCCGAAGGCACCGTAGTTGGCGAGGCCCTTGCGCGTCGCCACCACGGTCGGCCGCTGGTAGAGCTCGACGGTGTGGCCGAGCTCCCAGATCTTCGCGTCGGCCTGGTTGTAGAGCTTCGCGGCCTCCACCGGGTCGACCGTCCCGGCCGCCTTCTTGAGCAAGTCGTCGACCTCCTGGCTGCCGATGCGCGAGGGGTTGTTGAAGGTGTTGTCCCCCACCGGCAGACGGAAGTTGCCCAGGCTCTTGGAGAGCGGGAACGAGTCGGTGTTGCGCCAGCTCGCGATCTCGAACTTGCCCGGGTTCACGTACTTGGTGAAGAAGTCGTTGGCGGGCACCTTGTCCAGGCTCACCTTGACCCCGGCCTGCAGCCACATCGCGGCGGCGGCGGTGGCCAGGTCGATCTGGGCCTGCGGGGTGGACTCGTTGACCGTCCAGTGCAGTTGCAGTGACTGGCCGTCCTTGGTGCGCGGCTGTCCGGCGCCCGCCTCCTTCCAACCGGCGTCGTCCAGCAGCTTCTTGGCGGCGGGGACGTCGAACTTCGCCCACTCGCCCGAGTTGTCCTGGTAGCCGGTCTGGTTGGGCATGAAGATGTGGTTGCCGAGCGGCTTGAACTCCACCGGCACGCCATTGTTGGCGATCTTGATCAGCGCGGACCGGTCGAGCGCCTTGCCGAGCGCCTGGCGGACCTTCTGGTCCGCCAGCGCGCCGCCGGAGCCGAAGGAGATGTGCACCTCGTCCCACGGGCTGGCGGCCCGGATCGCGGTGTCCTTGGCGTCCTTGAGCTGCCCGTACGCGGCGGCGGTGCCGGCCGTGGCGAGGTCGATCTCGTTGTTGAGGTACGACTGGGTGGTCGCGGACTGGGTCATCACCCGGAAGGTGATCTTGTCCGCCTTGGCCTTGGTGCCCCACCAGGCCGGGTCCGGGACGAGGGTGAGGGTCTGCGCGGTCTTGTCCGCCACACCGACCTTCAGCGCGCCCGCGGTGATCGGGATCTTCTCCACCCAGCCCTTGTTGAAGTCGTCCGGGGTGGCGATGCCGGCCGCCGGGATCAGCGGGCGGAACAGGTTCTGCCAGTCCGCGTACGGCTCGGAGAAGGTCACCTTCACCTCGCTCGGGTCGGCTCCCTGCTCGACGGCGGAGATCTGCTCGTAGCCGGACGGGTCGGCGATGTTGTACGCCGGGTCCTTGCCGTTGCTGGCCTGCCAGTCGGCCTTGAAGTCCAGGTAGCTGAGCGGCTTGCCGTCCGACCACTTGGCCTTGGGGTTGAGCTTGTAGGTGATCACCTCGGGCGAGGTCGAGGTGACCTTGGCGTCCAGCAGGTAGTCGGTGTCGGGCTGGAAGGTGCCGGAGGCGTCCGTGTTGAAGAGCGACGGCTCCAGGGCGCGCATGATCGAGACCGCGTCGCCGTAGGTGCCGTCCACCTGGAACGGGTTCCACTGGGTGATCCACTGGTACAGCGGGAACCGCACCTCGCCGCCGTCCTTGACCTGGTCCAGCGGCTTGGCGTTGATGTCCTGGGAGTCCTGCCGGGGCGGCTCGCTCTTCGCCACCTTGTCGGCCGAGCCGCCC
The DNA here is from genome assembly GCF_042677305.1 of Kitasatospora sp. NPDC127121. Taxonomy (NCBI): domain Bacteria; kingdom Bacillati; phylum Actinomycetota; class Actinomycetes; order Kitasatosporales; family Streptomycetaceae; genus Kitasatospora; species Kitasatospora sp. NPDC127121. Next base: position 69,790 of record NZ_JBHXTQ010000002.1, read on the forward strand.
CCGCCCGAGGTGCACGCGGTGACCGCCAGCGCGACGGCGACGGCGAGGGCCGTCGCCCGGCCGAGGCGGCGGGCCGTGGTGGAAGCGTCCATGGAGTCCCCCTGGTGAGGTCTTCGAAACGGGCGGTAACGGGCAGTTGTGCCGCGCGAGGTGTGGCGGGGCTTGAGCGTGGGCAGCCAAGTCGGCACCGGGCCAGCAGAACGTAACAGCCGATCAGTTCCGTCACCAGGGGGAGGACCGCACACCTGATCCAGAAGTCATCTGCGGCAATACCGCCGCAACACCCCGGCCTCGCACCGGTGCCAGACTCTGACCTGCGCTTTCCCCGTACCGCCCCGTCCCCCTGCCGTCCGAAGGCCTGAACGGGCCCCGACCGAAGGCCACCACCCGATGCCCACCAGACGCGTCGGCCCCTCCCCCACCCCGGGCGGCCGTTGATGTTCCGTTACCTGGCGAAGCGCCTGAGCTACTACGCGGTGCTGCTGATCGCCGCCGTCTTCCTGGCGTACGCGATCTCCGCGACCGCCCTCCAGCCGCGCACCTACTTCGACGCCAAGGTCCCCCGCCCGGCCGCCGAGTCGGTCGAGCGCCAGCTCACCGCGCTCAACCTGAACGACCGCACCCCGGTCGTCGAACGCTTCGGCCACTGGGCCGACGGGCTGCTCCACGGCGACCTCGGCCGGACCATCCACGACACCCCGGTCACCGACGACTTCGGCCGCCGGGTCTGGGTCTCGCTGCGGCTGCTGCTGCTCGGCAGCCTGCTCGGCATCGTCCTCGGCATCGCCGCCGGGGCCTGGAGCGCCGTCCGCCAGTACCGGATCTCCGACCGGCTGCTCACCGTGCTCTCCTTCGTCCTGCTCTCCACCCCGGTCTTCCTGGTCGCGCTGTTCCTCAAGAACGGCGCCATCGCCGCCAAGGACGCGGCCGGCCACGACGTCATCCCGTTCACCGGCTACGAGACCCCCGGACTGACCGGCGGCCTCGGCGCCCACCTCGCCGACTGGGCGCTGCACCTGCTGCTGCCCACCATCTCGCTCGCACTCGGCGGCCTCGCCACCTACAGCCGCTACCAGCGCGGCACCATGCTCGACGTGCTCGGCTCCGACTACCTGCGCACCGCCGAGGCCAAGGGGCTCACCCGCCGCCGGGCGCTGGTCAAGCACGGGCTGCGGACCGCGGTGATCCCGATGTCGACCATGTTCGCCTACAGCTTCCTGGGCATCTTCACCGGCGCGATCTTCACCGAGACGATCTTCGGCTGGCACGGCATGGGCGAGTGGCTGATCCAGTCGATCAACGAACAGGACGTCAACTCGGTCGTCGCCGTCAACCTGTTCACCGCCGTGGTCGTCCTCGCCTCCGGCTTCCTCGCCGACACCCTGCACGCCGCCCTCGACCCGCGCGTGCGGTCCTGACCGGAGGTGAACTGACGTGACCACCGTCGCCGTGGAACCGGCCGCCCCGGCCGCCGCCCCCCGCACCACCGGCCGGGCCCGGCTCGTCCTCGCCCGGCTGCTCGCCGCCCGCGGGGCCGTCGCCGGAGCCGTGATCGTCCTGCTGCTGTTCGCGCTCGCCTTCGGCGGGCCGTACCTGACGCCCTGGGACTACGCCGCCCCCGACTTCGGCGCGCTGCACCAACCGCCGTCCGCCGAGCACTGGTTCGGCACCAACGGGATCGGCCAGGACGTCTTCGCCCAGACCGTCCGCGGCCTGCAGAAGTCGCTGGTCATCGGCCTGCTGGTGGCGCTGTTCTCCACCGTGCTGGCCTCCCTGGTCGGCGCCTGCGCCGGCTACTTCGGCGGCTGGGCCGACCGCGCGCTGATGTTCGCGGTGGACCTGCTGCTGGTCTTCCCCAGCTTCCTGATCATCACCATCGTCTCGCCCCGGCTGAAGAGCGCCGGCTGGATCGCCTTCGTGCTGCTGCTCGCCCTGTTCAACTGGATGATCACCGCCCGGGTGGTCCGCTCGATGACCATCTCGCTGCGCGAGCGCGAATTCGTCCGCGCCGCACGGTTCATGGGGGTGCGGCCGCTGCGGATCATCACCCGCCACATCCTGCCGAACGTCGCCTCCTTCCTCATCATCGACGCCACCATCGCGGTCGGCGGCGCCGTGATGAGCGAGACCGCGCTCTCCTACTTCGGCTTCGGCGTCAAACCGCCGGACGTCTCGCTCGGCACCCTGCTCGCCGCCGGTACCAGCGAAGCCCCGGTGTTCCCCTGGCTGTTCTACTTCGCCGCCGGCCTGCTGGTGCTGTTCGTCCTCGCCGTCAACCTGATCGGCGACGGGCTGCGCGACGCCCTCGACCCCACCGCCGGGGGCGCGCCCCGCCGCCGCTCCGCCCGGAGGAAGAAGCCGTGACCACCACCGTCGACACCCCCCTGCTCGCCGTCAGCGACCTGCGGGTGGACTTCGCCGGGCCGCACGGCCCCGTCCCCGCCGTCCGCGGGGTGGACCTCACCCTGCGGCGCGGCGAGACCCTCGGCATCGTCGGCGAGTCCGGCTCCGGCAAGTCCGTCACCGCGCTGTCCGTGCTCGGACTGCTGCCCAAGACGGCCGGCGTCCAGGGCTCGGTGCGACTGGACGGGCGGGAACTGGTCGGGCTGCCCGGCAAGGAGCTCGCCGCGATCCGCGGCCGCCGGATCGCCATGGTCTTCCAGGACCCGCTGTCCGCCTTCACCCCGGTCTACCGGATCGGCGACCAGATCGCCGAGGCCGTCCGCATCCACCAGCGGGTCGACCGGGCCGCCGCCCGCCGCCGGGCCGCCGAACTCCTCGACCTGGTGGGCATCCCGGCCCCCGAACGGGCCCTGGACAGCTTCCCGCACGAGTTCTCCGGCGGCATGCGCCAGCGCGCGATGATCGCCATGGCGATCGCCAACGACCCCGACATCCTGCTCGCCGACGAGCCGACCACCGCGCTGGACGTCACCATCCAGGCCCAGGTGCTGGACGTGCTGCGCACCGCGCAGCGGGAGACCGGCGCGGCCCTCGTCCTGGTCAGCCACGACCTCGGGGTGATCGCCGGGATGGCCGACCGGGTCGCGGTGATGTACGCGGGGAGGGTGGTCGAGACCGCCGGGGTGGACGAGCTGTTCGCGGCCCCGCGCCACCCGTACACGCTCGGCCTGATCGGCGCGGTGCCCCGGCTGGACGGGCTCGGCGGCCCGCTCGTCCCGATCCCCGGCGCACCCGCCCCGATGGCCGACCTGCCGCCGGGCTGCCCGTTCGCCGCCCGCTGCCCGCTCGCGGAGGAGCGCTGCTCGGCGGCGGAGCCGGAACTGGCCGGGGGCGACGGGCACCTGGCGGCGTGCGTCCGGTCGGCGGAGCTGGCCGAGCGGCGGCCCGCGCCGGCCGACGTCTACCCGGTGCCGGCGCTTCCGGCCCCGTCGGCCGCTCCGGAGGGCCGGGGGGACCGGGGCTCGCGGGCGCCGGTGCTGGCGGTGAGCGGCCTTGGCAAAACGTTTCCGCTCCTCAAGGGCACGGTGTTCAAACGCCGGGTCGGCGAGGTCTACGCGGTGGACGGCGTCGACCTGGACCTCCGGGAGGGCGAAACCCTCGGCCTGGTCGGGGAGTCCGGCTCCGGCAAGTCCACCACGCTGTTCGAACTGCTGAACCTCACCGCCCCCGAGACCGGCCGGATCGAACTGCTCGGCCACGACACCGCCAAGCTCTCCCGCGCCGAGGCCCACCGGCTGCGCGCCCGACTGCAGATCGTCTTCCAGGACCCGATGGCCAGCCTCGACCCGCGGATGCCGATCGGCGACATCATCGCCGAACCGCTGCGCGCCCAGCACGCCGCCCGCGAGGAGATCGCCCGCCGGGTGCCCGAACTGCTGCACCAGGTCGGCCTCGACCCGGACCACGCCGCCCGCTACCCGCACCAGTTCTCCGGCGGGCAGCGCCAGCGCGTCTCCATCGCCCGGGCCCTGGCCGTCCGGCCGAAACTGCTGGTCCTGGACGAACCGGTCTCCGCCCTGGACGTCTCCATCCAGGCCGGGGTGCTCAACCTGCTGCAAGCGCTCAAGGCCGAACTCGGCCTCTCCTACCTGTTCGTCTCGCACGACCTCTCGGTGATCCGGCACCTCGCCGACCGGGTCAGCGTCATGTACCTCGGGCGGACGGTCGAACAGGGCGAGGTCTCCGCCGTCTTCGACCGCCCCCGGCACCCCTACACCCGCGCCCTGCTCTCCGCCGTCCCGCTGCCCGACCCCGCCGCCGAGCGCGCCCGCGACCGCATCCTGCTCGCCGGCGACCCGCCCTCCCCCACCGAGCGCCGCACCGGCTGCCCCTTCCGCACCCGCTGCCCGGTGTACGCCCGCCTCGCCGACCCGGCCGCCCGCACGCGGTGCGAGCAGGAACGGCCGACGCTTCTCGGCGACACCCCGGCACAGGACCACCAGGCGGCCTGCCACTACCCGGAGCCATAACCGGCCGCCCGCGATCGCTGGGGGTGATCACTACGGGCGGTCACCATGGGCGATCACTACGGGTGACCACTCGAAAGCGATTCGGCGGATCGACCGGGCGCCGTGTAAAGTTCTCCGAGTCAGCAGGCGCCGCTAGCTCAGTTGGTTAGAGCAGCTGACTCTTAATCAGCGGGTCCGGGGTTCGAGTCCCTGGCGGCGCACATGGCAAGGTCTCAGGCCGCTCACTTCGGTGGGCGGCCTGAGGCGTTTCAGTGGGCCTTTCAGTAGGCGCCGCAGTAGGCGCCGCAGCGGGTGCCCGGCCTCAGCCGGTGTCCAGGACGGCGGAGGCCACCGCGTCCGGGCGGTCGAACATCACCAGGTGCCCGGCCGGGGCGGTGGTGCGGTAGTCCGCCCCGAGCAGCGCCGCGAGCTCCCGCTGGCCGGCCAGCCACTCCTCGGTACGGCGGCTGCGGCAGCCGTCGTCGGCGGCGAGCACGGTGACCGGCAGGCCCTCCGGCAGCGGCCGGGTGCGCCGCAGCCCGTCCACCTCGGCGGCCAGGTCGAGGTAGCGCGCGTTCTCCCGCAGCAGGGCGCGCAGGGCCCGGCCGGTGCGGTAGCAGTGCCGCACCAGCGGCGCCGGGGCGAGGTCCTCGCGGCAGACCGTGGACAGCCGGGCCGTCAGCCGGCGGGCGGCCGGGCCGAGCAGGTACGGCACGGCGACGGCGGTGGCGGCGCCCGCGAGCGCCCGGGCCGCCAGGTCGCGCGCGCCGGGGGCCGGGTACGGCCGGGCCGCCGGTTCGACACTGCTGTCCACCAGGACCAGCCCGGCGGCCCGGTCGGGGTGCAGCCGGGCGAAGGCCTCGACGTGGAAGCCGGCCAGCGAGTGGCCGACGACGGTGCAGGGCCCGCGCAGCCCGAGGCCGTCCAGCACCGCGCGGATCCGCTCGGCCTCGCCGGCGGCCGTCGGGGCGGGCCGCCCGGTGGCGGGCTCGGGGGCGCTCAGCCCGTAGCCGGGCCGGTCGAAGCGGACCACGGTGCGGTAGGGCGTGAGGAAGGGGACGACCAGGTCCCAGTCGAACCAACTGCTGCCGAGGCCCCCGGTGAGCAGGCAGACCGGGCCGCTGCCCTCGGTGCGGACGTGCAGCGGGACGCCGTCGACGCGCAGAAAGCGCGCCCGGGTGCGGGGGTCGTCGGGTGCGGTCATGCCGGCTCCCGGCCCGGGGGCCGTTCGGCCGACCGGGGCCCCCGGTGCGCCGGCGGAGAAGCGTCGGACCAGGTGGATTCGTCGCCCGGCGCCCCTGCGGGGAGGGCCAGGCTCACTGCCAGGACGGCCAGCCAGAGCGCCACCAGCAGCACCTGGAGCCGCTGGCCGGCCCCGAGCGCCCAGGTGCCGCGCCCGGCCTCGAAGGCAGCGATCGCGGCCAGGCTCCAGCCGGTGGCCAGCAGTTCGGCGCCGAGCAGCCAGGGCCCGATCCGGCGCACCGGCGGCCACCAGCCGTAGCGGCGGGCGGCGACGGTGAGTGCGGCCAGCCCGGTGAGCGCACCGAGCATGGCGAGGCTGCTGGTGACGGCGTGCGCGGTGTGGGTCGCGGGGACGAGCCCGGCGGTCTCGCGGGCGGCGCACATCTCGTCGCTGGTGGGGGCGCAGCTGAGCGGCAGCCGGGAGTCGGCGGCGGTCGCCGCGCCGAACAGGGCGAGCGCGGACCAGCCGACCACCGCCCACCCACGCCGGGCACCGCGCGGCCCGGCCTGCCCGCCGGCGAGGGCGGTGACAGCCGCGGCGAGCACGCAGAGCCCGGCGACCAGGTCGGTGGCCCGGAACAGGCCGCCCAGCGGCTGGTCCTCGGCCGCGAGTTCGCTGATGTACGCCTGCACCGGGTCGAGTCCGGTGCTCAGCACGACCTCCAGCACCCACGCGGTGTACGCCGTGGCGCTGAGCATCAGCAGCGCGGCGACCGCCTTCCGCGCGTTCGGGTGTCCGGGCTTGGGGCTGGGCACCGTTCCACCCTAACCGGCGGCGAACTGCACCCCAACCGGGCGGAAACGGACAGCTCGGCGGCGGGCCGGCTCCCGCGCGGATGCGGGCGGTTCCGGGCGGTTCGAGGCACCCGCCGGGACCGTGTATTGTTTTCCAGGTCAGCAGGCGCCGCTAGCTCAGTTGGTTAGAGCAGCTGACTCTTAATCAGCGGGTCCGGGGTTCGAGTCCCTGGCGGCGCACAGACATTTGGGGAGCCTCTCGCAGCAGCGAGGGGCTCCTCAATTTTTTGGCCTTCGACGTCCGTTTTGCGTGTGATGTCGGTCTCGATTGCCGTTCCGGTGGAGCCAATCGGCCCGCCCGGCTCGTCCAGGGCAGTAAACCGGAATCGGGACAAAGGTCCCTAACCACCGATGTCCCCGTCCGTGCAGGCTGACCCGGTCCGCCCGCAGGAAAGGCCGCGCCTTGTCCGAGAACGCCCAGAGCGGCCGTCGCACGCCGTCGACAGGCCTCCGACCGGTCAAACGCTTCCAGCGCGCCGCCCCCGCGACCGGCGGCAGGAAGCCCCGCCGTCCGAAGCGCACCGGCTGGCGCCGGCTGATCCCCACCTGGCGGATGAGCCTGCTCGGCCTCGCCGTGGCCCTGCTGCTCGGCGTCGGCCTGTTCGCGCTCGGGGTCACGCTGGTGAAGGTCCCCGACGCGCACGCCGCCGCGACCGCGCAGAGCAACACCTGGCTCTACGCCGACGGCTCCGTGATCACCCGCACCGGCCAGACCAACCGGCAGAACGTCAGCCTGGACAAGGTCTCCCCCGCCGCCCAGCACGCCGCACTGGCCGCCGAGGACCGCAACTTCTACCACGAGGGCGCCGTCAACGTGCAGGGCCTGCTCCGGGCCGCGGTCAACACCGCCAAGGGCGCGGGCACCCAGGGCGGCTCCACGATCACCCAGCAGTACGTGAAGAACACGTACCTGAACCAGAAGCAGTCGGTCACCCGCAAGGTGAAGGAACTGTTCATAGCCATCAAGGTGGACGCCACCGAGAGCAAGGACGACGTCCTCTCCGGCTACCTGAACACCTCCTACTACGGCCGCGGCGCCTACGGCATCCAGGCCGCCGCCCACGCGTACTTCGGCGTCGACGCCTCCGCGCTCGACCCCGCCCAGGGCGCCTACCTGGCCACCCTGCTGAACGCCCCGAGCGCCTACGACGTGGCCACCGCGACCCCGGCCGGCAAGCAGAACGCCGTCAACCGCTGGAACTACGTGCTGGACGGCATGGTCAAGGAGGGCTGGCTCTCCGCCGAGGAGCGGTCCGCCATCACGTTCCCGGACGTCAAGGACCCGCAGCCCAACCCGGGCCTGTCCGGCCAGACCGGCTACCTGGTGAACGAGGCCACCCAGTACCTCACCTCGAACCAGGTCATCAGCGAGACCGAGCTGGCCAAGGGCGGCTACACGATCAAGCTGAGCATCGACCCGGCCCGCCAGCAGGCCCTCCAGGACTCCGTCCAGGCGCAGCTGCGCGACACCCTGAACCCGGACAAGCGGAAGAAGGACGCGGCCGCCCAGGCCGGCGCCGTCTCCGTGGACCCGAAGACCGGCGCGGTCGTCGCCCTCTACGGCGGCGTCGACTACGTCAAGCACTACGTCGACAACGCGACCCGGCGGGACTACCAGGCCGGCTCGACCTTCAAGGCGATCGCCCTGGCGGCCGCGTTCGAGAACAACGCCAAGACCCAGGACGGCCGGACCGTCACCCCGCGCACCGTCTACGACGGCACCAGCGGCCGCAAGGTCCGCGGCGGCAAGGGCACCCCGTACGCGCCGCCGAACGAGGGCGACAGGAGCTACGGCCAGATCTCCCTCCAGCAGGCCACCGACTGGTCGGTCAACTCGGCGTTCGCCCAGCTGGCCCAGGACACCGGGCTCCAGAAGGTCAAGGACACCGGCATCGCGCTGGGCCTGCCCGGCAGCACCCCGGGCCTCGACCCGGTGCCGTCCATCCCGCTCGGCGCGGCCACCCCGAGCGTGCTCGACATGGCCGGCGTGTACGCGGCGTTGGACAACGGCGGCAAGCAGATCACCCCGTGGCTGGTGCAGTCCGTGGACCGCGAGGGCGAGGCCCTCCCGCTGCCCGCGCACAAGACCACCCAGGCGATCAGCACGGACACCGCGAACCAGGTCACCTCGATGCTCCAGGGCGTGGTGAGCGACCCGGGCGGCACCGGCTGGCGAGCCAAGGCACTGGGCCGCCCGGTGGCCGGCAAGACCGGCACCACCGACGACCAGAAGTCGGTCTGGTTCGTCGGCTACACCCCCGAGCTGGTCACCTCGGTGGCCCTGTTCGGCCAGGACCCTGGCAACGGGGCCCAGGTCAGTCTGAGCGGCGTCGGCGGGATCGACGGCGCGGCGGGCGGCCAGTTCCCGGCGCAGATCTGGACCAGCTACATGAAGGCGGCGCTCAAGGGCGTGCCGGTCAGCGACTTCCAGACCCCGGCCGACGGCGGCGACTCCTCCGGCGCCACCGATCTGCCGACGGCCCCGTCCTCGCCGAGCGCCACCCCGTCGACCGGGGCCGGCTCGAACGGCGGCTCGACCGCCCCCGCGGCGCCGACCACCCCGCCGAGCGACGGCGCTGGGGCCGGCTCGGGCTCGGGCTCGGGTCCGACCACGCCGGCCGGCGGCTCGAACTCCGGCGGCGGCGGCGTGACCAGCCCGCCGACCGCGCCCCCGGCCACCCAGCAGCCGACCGCCCCGCCGACGACGCGGCCCACCGGGCGGCCCACCGGCCGGCCGACGCCCTCCACCGGCCCGACCACGGCGCCGACCACGCAGCCGACCACCCAGCCCACGGGCGGGCCGGACACGCCCACCGGGGCGGGGGCGAACGCCGGGTAGCGGCGGCGGGGGGGGGCTTGGGCGGCAGGGGGCCCGGACGGCGAGGGGGCGCGGACGGCGAGGGGGCGCGGACGGCGCAGGGTCGTGCGCAGGCTGGGTGAGTGCGCCGCTGCGCACAGTTCCGTGCAGGACCAAATGACGGAATGGCACCTTACTGAACGCCCGGTATGACTGTCACAATGCGTCGGTGCACAGATCAACGGCCTCGCCCACCCTCCCCACGGGCAGAACCCTCGGCCTCAGCCTCGCGCTGGTCTCCGCGTTCGCCTTCGGCGGCTCCGGCACCGCCGCGAAACCGCTGATCGAGGCCGGCCTCTCACCGCTGCACGTGGTGTGGCTCCGAGTCACCGGCGCCGCCGTGGCCCTGCTCCCCATCGCCTACCGCCACCGTGACGCCGTCCTGCGCCGCCCCGGCCTGCTGATCGGGTTCGGCCTGCTCGCCGTGGCCGGCGTCCAGGCCTGCTACTTCGCGGCGATCTCCCGCATCCCGGTCGGCGTCGCCCTGCTCATCGAGTACCTCGGACCGCCGCTGCTCATCGGCTACGTCAAGTTCGTCCAGCGCAAGCCGATCAGCCGGGGCGCCGCGATCGGCGCCGGCGTAGCGGTCGCCGGGCTGGCCTGCGTGGTGGAGGTCTGGAACGGCCTGAGCTTCGACGCGCTGGGCGTGCTCTTCGCCCTCGGCGCGGCCTGCTGCCAGGTCGGCTACTTCGTGCTCGCCGACGCCGGCCGCCGGGGCGAGCGCCCGGTCGACCCGCTGGCGGTCAGCGCGTTCGGGCTGCTGATCGGCGCCGTCCTGCTCACCGTCTTCACCCGGCCCTGGCAGGCCGACTGGAGCACGCTCGGCGGGTCCGTGGTGATGAACGGGCACACCCTGCCCGCGCTGCTCCCGGCCGCCTGGATGATCCTCATCGCGACCGTGCTCGCCTACCTGACCGGCGTGATCGCCGTCGGGCACCTCTCGCCCCCGGTCGCCGGAGTGGTGGCCAACCTTGAGGCGGTCGTCGCCACCGTGCTGGCCTGGGTCCTGCTCGGCGAGCACCTCGGTCTGCCGCAGATCGCGGGCGGCCTGCTCGTGCTGACCGGCGCCTTCGCGGCGCAGACCGGCAAGCCGGCGGCCGCGGACGCCAAGGGTGCTCGGGATTCCCGGGATTCCCGGGACGCTCGGGACTCCCGGGATGCTCCGGACACCCGGGACGCTCCGGACTCTTCGGAGCGGGTCGCCGCCGAGCGGCAGGTCAGCGGCCGACCCAGCCGAACCAGTCGAGGTGATTGAGCGGCCACACCACGGCCGACACCGGCCCGACCACGTTGTCCACCGGCACTGCCCCGCCCCCCGGACCGCGCTGGTGGTAGCGGGAGTCCGCCGAGTCGCTGCGGTGGTCGCCCTCGACCCAGACGTGGCCCGAGGGCACCGTCACCGGCCCGAAGTCCAGGCCCGCGCAGGAGTCGTCGCCGGGGTGCAGGTACGGCTCGTCGACCTTCTTCCCGTCGACGGTCAGCGTGGTGCCTGTGCACTGCACGGTCTGGCCGCCGGTCGCGATGACCCGCTTGACCAGGTAGTTGTCGTCCTTCGGCGGCACCAGGCCGACGAAGCTCAGCACCGAGCCGGCCGCGTTGGTGAACGGGTTCGAGTCGACGGGCTGCGGCGGGAGCCAACCACCCGGATCCTTGAACACCACCGGCTGCCCGGGCTCCGGCTTCCAACCGGTCAGCGGCGCCAGCTTGTTCACGCCCACCCGGTCGCCGATCCGCAGCGTGTTCTCCATCGAGCCGGACGGGATGGTGAACACCTGGAACAGGCAGGTCTTGATCAGCAGCGCGACCACCAGGCCCACCGCCGCCATCGCCGGGATCTCGATCCACCAGGGCCGGGGCCGACGCCCGGTCCGCCGGGCCTTGCGGCCACGCGAACCGTGCGCACGGCGGCGGGCCTCGGCACGGCCTCCGGGCGCGTCAGGGGCCTCGGAAGCACCGGGGCCGCGTCCGGCGGCGGGGGCCGGACCGGACCCGGCATCGCTCGGCGTTTCGGGCAGGTTCACCGCCATCGTCGCTGCTCCACCTCTCCGGCTGGGGGAACCTGCACGCTACGCCAACCCCGGAGCCTCACGAAATCCGGCGTTTAGCCGCCCCCGACATGTCCGGGCCGGGCAGCTCCGGGGCCGTCCTCGACGGCTCACCACCGACCCCCTCGGGGGTGCGCTCTCAAGCGCGGGCGATGGCCTCGTGGTGCCGGATGACCTCGGCGATGATGAAAGTCAGGAACTTCTCGGCGAAGACCGGGTCCAGCTTGGCCCCGGCGGCCAGCTCCCGCAGCCGCTTGATCTGGTCGCGCTCACGCGCCGGATCGGCCGGCGGCAGCTTGTGCTCGGCCTTGAGCCGGCCGACCCGCTGGGTCGCCTTGAAGCGCTCGGCCAGCATGTGGACCACCGCGGCATCGATGTTGTCGATGCTCTCGCGCAGGCTGGTCAGCTCCGCCCGCACGGCGGCGTCGACCCCGTCGGTCAGGCCTGCGTCGGGGGTCGTGGGGTGGTCCGTCATCGGGGCGGCTCCCGGTGTCTGAAGTGGGCACCCGGCCGTACGGCGGCCGGGCTCGGGCCCGGGCAAATCTAACAGGGCCCCCGTGGTGGAGCCGCACCTTTTGGCGGATCCGTCCACAATCCGGACATTGCCCGCACCGCCCGGCACCCGGCGCCGATCCGGGCCCGCGCCGCCCCGGACCCGCGCCGCCCCGGGCCGAACGGGGGCCGCCCCGTAGGCTGGTGCGCGCATGACCGGAAGTGACGACTCAGCAGTCCCTCAGTAATGGAGGTACCGATCGTGGCAACCACCCGCACCGCCCGCACCGCTTGGGAAGGCAACCTGCTCGACGGCAAGGGGCAGGTGACCTTCGCCTCGTCCGGGATCGGCGAGTACCCCGTCTCCTGGCCGGCCCGGGCCGAACAGCCCAACGGCAAGACCAGTCCGGAGGAGCTGATCGCCGCCGCTCACTCCGCGTGCTTCTCGATGGCCCTCTCGCACGGCCTGACCGGCGCCGGCACCCCGCCCGTCAAGCTGGACACCCAGGCCGATGTCACCTTCCAGCCCGGCACCGGCATCACCGGCATCCACCTGACCGTCACCGGCGAGGTGCCCGGACTGGACGAGGCCGACTTCACCAAGGCCGCCGAGGACGCCAAGGCCAACTGCCCGGTCAGCAAGGCGCTCACCGGCACCACCATCACCCTCACCGCCAAGCTGGCCTGACGCCCCGACGGATCCCGTCGGACCCCGGCGGATCCCGGCGCGCTCCGGCCGCTCCGGGCGCGCGGTCGGCGCCCGGGGGCGCGATCTCGGCGCACGCGCCCCTGGCGCACATCATGTGATGTGCACCGGGGGCGTCTGCGCGTACCGCCGCACATGATCACAAAGCGGGCGAATCACCCTGGCGGCGGTCACCGCCCGTTGCCGCCGCGGCCTATGATCGGCCGCAGCGCCCTGTTCTTCACGCGGGTCTCCGCGCGACAGCGCCCCACGGCGGGCGCCCCGCACCGGACCGACTCCGAGGACCGCGACAGAGTGCGGAGCCGGCCGCCGGAGTCCCGATCGGCCGGCCGGACCAGCATCCAACGTCAGCAGCGGACGGGAGCATGCCGTGCCGGGCCAGAACGAGGGGGCCGACGCACACCACCCGGGCGTGCGGCACGAGGAAACACCGCACCACCGTCACCTCACAACACCCCTCCTGGGCCCGGACGTCAGCACCGTCGGTCCAGTCGGTCCGGTCGGTTCGGTCGGTTCGATCAGTCCAGTCGGTCCGGTCGGCGTCGTCGGTTCCGTCACGGCCGTCGGTGCTGTCGCGACCGGCGGCCGGGCCGTCGGCACGGCGAGTGCGGCGAGTGCGGCGAGTGCGGCGAGTGCGGCAGGAACCGTGCTGGACGACCCCGGGATGCTGCTCTGCCCCACCTGCTCGGCGCCGCTGACCGACGGCACCCACCGGAGCGCCGTCGACGGCCCCGGCCAGGAGAACGGCGGGAGCGACCGGCTGCTGGCCGCGCTGCGGGCCAGCGAATCCCGATTCCGGGCCGCCTTCTGCGACGCGGTCATCGGGATGGCCCTGATCGACCCCGAAGACCGGATCATCGAGGTCAATCCCGCCTTCGCCGCCCTGATCGGACGCAGCGTCGGCGAACTGGTCCGCACCCACCTGCACGAGATCATCGATCCGGAGGGCATGCCGCACCGGCTCTTCCCCGAACTCGTCCACGGCGGGCGGGAGCGGTTCCGCGTGGAGAAGCAGCTCAAGCACCGCGAGGGCCGCACCGTCTGGAGCAAGGTCACCGTCTCGCTGATCCGGGACGGCGCCGGCCAGCCGCTCTACACCCTCGCACTGGTGGAGGACATCACCGAGCAGCGCCGGCTCGGTGACCGTCTGGAGTACCAGGCCCTGCACGACCCGCTGACCCGACTGCCCAACCGGACGTCCTTCTTCGAGCGGCTCGACGCCGCCTGCGCCACGGCCACCGGGGCCACCGGGACTGCTGAGCCCGCCGAGGCTCCCGACACCGCCGACACCAGCGACACCGTCCTCGCGCCGGCGGACGGGCGCCGGGTCGGCGTCTGCTACCTGGACCTCGACGGTTTCGCGGCGATCAACGAGACGCTCGGGCACCACATCGGCGACCAGTTGCTGATCGCCGTCGCCACCCGGCTGCGCCGCGGGTTCTCCGGGCACGACGCCCACCTGGTGGCCCGGATGGGCGGTGACGAGTTCGCCGTCCTGGTCACCGACAGCCGGGGCAGCGACCAACTGACCGACCTGGCCGCCCGGATCCTCCAGGAACTGGAACACCCCTTCGACGTCGCCGGACACCGGCTGGTCATCACGGCCAGCGTCGGCGTCGTCGAACGGTCCGTGCACGAGACCACCCCGACCGACCTGGTCAAGGACGCCGACGCCACGCTCTACTGGTCCAAGGCCGACGGCCGCGCCCGTTGGACCCTCTACGACCCGGACCGCGGCGCCCACCAGCTGACCCGCCAGCTCCTCGCCACCGCACTGCGGCCCGCCCTGGAGCGCGGCGAGTTCACCATCGAGTACCAGCCGCTGGTCGGCCTGGCCGACGGAGCCGTCCACGGCGCGGAGGCCCTCGTCCGCTGGCGCCACCCCCGCTACGGGACGCTCTCTCCGGACCGCTTCATCCCGCTCGCCGAGGAGACCGGCGCGATCGTGCCCCTCGGCACCTGGGTACTGGAGGAGTCCTGCCGCCAGGCCCGGCAGTGGCTCACCGAGTTCCCCGAGACCGAGACCTTCGTGAGCGTCAATCTGGCCGCCCGCCAGATCTGGGACTCCGACGTGGTCGCCGACGTCGCCCGCGCCCTCGAACGCACCGGGCTGCCGGCCCGGCTGCTCCAGCTGGAGATCACCGAGAGCGCCCTGCTCGGCCCCGGCGGACGGCCGTTGCAGGCGCTCCAGGCGCTCGCGGACATGGGCGTGCGGATCGCGATCGACGACTTCGGCACCGGCTACTCCAACCTGGCCTACCTCTCCCGGCTGCCGGTGCACGTCCTGAAGCTCGACGGCACCTTCATCGAGGGGTTCCGCGACCCGGCCCCGGCGACGAACCCTTCGGAACTCCCCGAGCTCGGCTCCCGCCGCAGCGACGCCGACGAGCAGATCGTGGGCGCGATGGTGCAGCTGGCCCACACCCTCGGCCTGACCGTCACTGCCGAGGGCATCGAGAGCGCCGCGCAGGCCGAACGGCTGCGGCTGACCGGCTGCGACACCGCCCAGGGCTGGTACTTCGCCCGGCCGGGCGAGGCCGAGCTCGTCGCCGCCATACTCCGCAAGGACCGCCCCGGCCCGGACACCAGCCGGTAACCGGGGCCGGCCCCGCTGCGGACCCGGCGGCCGGGCCTCTCCGCCCAGGCCTTCCGTACTCAGGCCTTCCGTGCTCAGGCCTCGACCGTCAGGCTTCCGCCGTCAGGCCGTACGCCTCGGCGATCAGGCCGTAGGAGCGGAGCCGGGCCTCGTGGCCGTGGATGTGCGAAGTGACCATCAGCTCGTCCACGCCCGTCCGCTTGCGCAGGGCCTCCAGCCCGTCCGCGACCTCGCCCGGGGCGCCGAGCACCACGTTGTCGAGCCAGCTGTCGATGAACTCCGCCTCGGCCGGGCTGTACGGGTAGGCCTCGGCCTCCTCCGGGGTGGGGATCGGGCCGGGGTTGCCGCGCCGCAGCCGGAGCATGCCGAGGGCCGCGGAGCGGGCGAGGCGACGGGCCGCACCCTCGTCCTCGGCGGCGACCGCGCTCACACCGATCAGCGCGTACGGCTCGGCGAGCACCGCGGAGGGCCGGAAGGACTCCCGGTAGAGGTCGAGCGCCGGGACGGTGTTGACGCTGCTGAAGTGGTGGGCGAAGGCGAACGGCAGGCCGAGGCGGCCGGCCAGCTGGGCGCTGAAACCGGAGGACCCGAGCAGCCAGACCGGCGGGCGCCCGTCGCCCTGGGGGACGGCGGTCAGCTGGGCGTAGGGGTGGCCGGAGGGGAAGTCGCCGTCGAGGAAGTGGGTCAGCTCGGCGAGTTGCTGCGGGAAGTCGTCGGCGCCCTCGGCGCGGCCGCGGCGCAGCGCCCGGGCGGTGGCCGGGTCGGTGCCGGGGGCGCGACCGAGCCCCAGGTCGATCCGGCCCGGGTGCAGGGCCTCCAGCAGGCCGAACTGCTCGGCGATGGCCAGCGGGGCGTGGTTGGGGAGCATCACCCCGCCCGAGCCCAGCCGCAGGGTCGTGGTGTTGGCGCCGAGGTGGGCGAGCAGGACGGCCGGGGTGGAGCTGGCCACTCCCGGCATGCCGTGGTGCTCGGCCACCCAGAAGCGGTGGTAGCCCCACTGCTCGGCGTTGCGGGCCAGCGCGGTGGTCGCGGCCAGGGCCTCGGCGGGCGTGTAGCCGACGCCCACGGTGGCCAGGTCGAGGATGGAGAGCGGGGCGGGCGCCGTACCGCGGGCGGTGCCCCGGATCGCCGCGCCGGTCCGCGGTTCGGTCGGGTGCTCCTGCTGGTCCTCGGTGGTCATGCCGTCCGCCCTTCTGGCTTTCTTGAGCCGGCCCTGGTGGGCGACCGCGGGTCTCGGGTGGCCCGGCGGTCGCTGCTGCCGACCGGGGTCAACCACCGCGCCGGGCCGGCTGTTCCCGCATCCGGCACGTTCCGACCTGCACACCGACCACCGCGCCGACCTCACGCCCGCTCCACCGCGGCCCGTGCAGCGGCCCCGCTCCGGCCCGTACGCCGGCCCCGTTCCGGCCCCGCTTCGATCCCGCCCGGCGCCGGCGGGCACGGCCCGGTACGGTGCCGCCGACCGACCATTCGAATGACGGAGAGCCAGCGGGCGGACACTCCTGGCGACTTCATGCCGGCGCCGGAAGTCACCAGGCGAAGGGCTCGCGCTTTTGCGCAGGTCGGGGCCGAGGTCTGTGACCCGCGGCATACCGGGGTGCTTCATGGCATGAAAAGTCGAGGCGCTAGCGTTGACCTCAGCGGCCACCTGCTCCCCCGGGCGGCGTGGAGGGAGTACAGGCCTTGAACTTCGTGGCGGCGATCGGATCCTCGTGGATCTGCGCCCTGGCGCTCTTCGCCGTGCTCGGAGACGCCCTCCTGCCCTTCATCCCCAGCGGGACACTAGTCATCCTGGCGGTGCTCAAGACGGCGCGGATCGACGGCGCCCCGGTGCTGCTCGGCCTGGGCGTGGCAGTGGCCTCCTTCCTCGGCGACCTCCTCCTCCTGCACCTCGCCCGGCGCGGCGCCCCGCTGCTCCAGCGCCGGCTCGCCCGGCGCCCGGAACTGGCGGCCAGCGTGACCAGGGTCCAACAGGCCCTGGTCGAACGCCCTCACGGGGCGGCCGCGGCCATGGTGGTGGTCGCCCGGTTCGTCCCGGCCGGGCGGACCGTCCTGGACGTGGCCATCGGCCACTCCCCCGCCCACCCGCACCGCTTCCTGCACTGGTCGGCACTGGCGGCGCTGGTCTGGGCCGCCTACATCGTGACGCTGGGCTGGCTGAACAGCCACTGGTTCGACACCGCCTGGTTGAGCCTCGCGGTGTCCTGCACCGCTGCCACCATCGTCAGCACCGCGATCGCGCGAATAGTGCGCCGCAACCGACGACGGCTCGCCGCGCTCTGACCGCTGCGCCTCGGCCTGCGCCCCCGGCCCCGGACGTCCCGGTCGCCCCTCGCCTCGCCCCCGCCACAGGCGAGATCTGCCCGGACGGGCGACGAACCGTACCGAGCGCTGACGAACTCTGACCCGCCCCGCCGGACCGGCGGTACCGTACTCCCCTGGCGGCGCGAGGAGCGAAGCGTCACAGGACGGCAACAGACGACGAATCCTTGCAGCCCAGCCCGGCCCTGCTGACGTGTTGACTCTCGTAGAGGGCCGACGGCCTTGGTGGCCGCTGCGGCCACATGGCATGCTAACGGCGGAAAATTCATCAATTGCCCGATTTGACCGGTGCGGCCCCGGGCCGCCCTCACCACCGGCATCGGCACCCAGGGGAGACCATGACCAGCATCTCGCGCAGGACGGTGCTCAGTGCGACCGCTGCGACCGCGGCCCTCGGCGCGGTCGCGGCCTGTTCCAGCAGCGGATCCGGTTCGAGCCAGAACTCCTCCTCCCCCACGACCGGCGGCAGCCCCGGCACCACCCCGGCGGGCACGACCGACCCGACCAAGACGGGGGTGCCCAAGGGCACTCCGATCGGCGACGGTTCCAACGCCGACACCGGCCCGCAGCCGAACCAGCCGAAGCCCGAGAAGCTCAAGCCCGGTGAGCGGCCGCCGCAGTTCGTGGTGTTCTCCTGGGACGGCGCGGGTGGCACCGACGACGGCCAGTTCCCCCGCTTCCTCAAGCTGGCGGAGCAGTACAAGGCCACGATGACCTTCTTCCTCTCCGGTATATACGCCCTGCCCAAGGGCAAGGCCGACCTGTACCACCCGCCGAAGCACTCGGTCGGCGCCTCCGACATCCCGTACCTGTCGGACGGTGCGGTCAAGAGCACGCTCAAGCTCGTCAGCCAGGCATGGCTGGCCGGGCACGAGATCGGCACCCACTTCAACGGGCACTTCTGCTCCAGCCGCCCGGACAAGAACGGGGTCAACATGTGGACCCCGGAGGACTGGCAGAGCGAGATCGACCAGGCGATCGGCTTCGTGACCCAGTGGCGGACCAACACCGGCTTCACCGACGTCGACCCGCTCCCCTTCGATTACAAGAAGGAGCTCATCGGCGGCCGCACCCCCTGTCTGGAGGGTCAGAAGGCGCTCCTGCCGACGGCCGCGAAGCTGGGCTGGAAGTACGACGCCAGCTCCTCCGGCGGCCTGCAGATATGGCCGCAGAAGGTGCAGGACGGCAAGGTCTGGGACTTCCCGCTGCAGTCCATCCCGTTCCCCGGGCACACCTTCCAGGTGCTGTCGATGGACTACAACATCCTGGCCAACCAGTCCGCGGGCAGCACCAAGGGCGACCCGTCCAAGTACAACGACTGGCGCACCCAGGCCAAGGACTCCTACCTGGC
Source organism: Kitasatospora sp. NPDC127121 (assembly GCF_042677305.1). Lineage (NCBI taxonomy): Bacteria > Bacillati > Actinomycetota > Actinomycetes > Kitasatosporales > Streptomycetaceae > Kitasatospora > Kitasatospora sp. NPDC127121. Next base: position 88,608 of record NZ_JBHXTQ010000002.1, read on the forward strand.
CGGCTTCGACCGCGCCTACAACAGCAACCGTGCGCCGTTCTTCATCGGCAACCACTTCGAGCAGTGGAACGGCGGCATCTACATGGACGCCGTCGAGGAGACCCTCAAGACCATCGCGGGCAAGCCGGACGTCCGACTGGTCTCCTTCCGGCAGCTGGTCGAGTGGCTGGAGGTGCAGGACCAGTCCACCCTGCGCAAGCTGCGCACGCTCAACGTCGGCCAGGCGCCGAGCGGCGGCTGGGAGACCTTCCTCGGCGCTGCGGGCTGAGACGGGGCAGACCGAGACAGGGCGGGCCGGGACGGGGCAGACCGGGACAGGCGCGGCCGGCGGGGTGGACGGACCCCGCCGGCCGCCGTCGTCGGGGCCGGGCCCGCTACCCCGCGGCGGTGACGTCCGCGAGCAGGCCGCGGACGATGCACTCGGCCCCCGGCTCTCCCCAGAGGATCGAGTAGTGGTTGGTGTCCGGCACCAGCGAGGCCGGCACCCGGGCCTGGTCCAGCCCGGCCAGCCCGATCCGCTGGTGGTCGTAGAGGCCCTGGGGCTCGTCGAGCAGGCCGCGCTCGGCCCAGAGCAGTTCGGCCGGGCAGGGCAGCCGGTGCACTGCGGTGGCCGCGTCCCGGTCCAGCAGGACCTGGGCGCCGTCGGTCTGTACGGCCTCCAGCACGCAGGAGGAGCGCAGTTCGGGCTCGACACCGACCAGGTCGCGCTGGGTGTAGGCGTCGATCTCCGCCGACCAGGCCGTCCCGAAGGCCGGGTGCCGCTGCCAGAACTCCCGGTAGGCGTCCCGGTCCGGGAAGGTCATCGACAGCCGGGCCAGCGCGGGACCGAGCACCGCGGCCAGCGCGTCCTCCTCACGGATGCCCTCCGGCAGCGGGAAGGTCAGCGCGCCGTCCACCAGCAGCACCCGGCGGACGAGTTCCGGGTGCCGGACGGCGGCCAGGGCGGTGACCCAGGCTCCCATCGAGTGGCCGACCACGGTGGTCGGGCCCGTGCCGAGGGCCGTGATCAGTGCGGCCACGTCGTCGGCGTGCCGGGCCAGCCCGTACGGCCCGGCGACCGCGCGGCTCCCGCCGCGCCCCCGCAGGTCGGGCGCGAGCAGGGTGACCCGCCCGGCGAGTTGACGGGCGACCTCGTACCAGGCGAGGCCGTTGGCGGTGATGCCGTGCACCGCCACGATCGTCGGGGCGTCCGGCTCGGCGGCGGGCCAGCGCAGGACCGCCAGCTCCCCTCCGGGCACGGCGACGGTCAACTCCTCGGGCTTCAGGGGCGACTGGCTCACGCGGGGGTACCTCCGGTGGGACGGGCGGTCCGGGCAGCGGCCGGAGTGCGGACCGCACGGGCGGATCGGGCGGCGCGAATGCGGGCAGGCAGTCTAGCCAGGCCGCCGGGCAGCAGGTAGACCACCGCGACGAACAGGGTGCCCAGCAGGAAGAGGGGTTGGGAGAGCGGCACCCGCAGGACCGCGGGCAGGTCCGCGATCGTCGTCGAGTTGGCGAGGTCGCCGAGCCGGTGGCTGGCCCAGGTGTAGAGGACACCGCCGAGCAGCGGACCCCAGCGGGTCCCCGAGCCGCCGAGCACCACCATCACCAGCAGGGCGAGCGTGGCGTCGGAGCCGGCGGCCTGCGGGGTGGCGCCGCCGGTCAGCAGCAGGTAGACCACCCCGCCCAGCCCCGCGAGGCCGCCGGCGAGCACGAAGGCGACCAACTTGTAGCCGTAGGGGCGCAGTCCGAGCACCTCCACCCGGCGCTCGTTCTCCTTGATCCCCTCCCAGACCCGACCGGCCGGCGAGTTGACGGCCCAGTGGACCACGGCGACCGTCAGCACCAGGTAGCCGACGGCGATCCAGTAGAGGTTGGCGGTGTTCTCGATCCCGAGCAGGCCGGAGGGCAGCAGGTCGGCCGGGGCGGAGCGGCCCTCCTCACCGCCGGTGACGCCACCGGGGTTGCGCTGGACGAGGATCGAGCCGGCCTGGGCGAAGGCGAGGGTGACCATGGAGAAGCCGATGCCGGTGACGCGGAGGCTGACCGAGCCGAGCAGCAGGGCCAGCGCGACGGTGCAGGCGACGCCGAAGACCGCCGCGGCGGCGAACGGCAGTCGCAGTTCCAGCATGCCGAGGTCGGTGGCGTAGAGGCCGGTCGCGAAGTAGAGCGCGTGGCCGAAGGAGAGCAGTCCGGTACGGCCGAGCAGGAGGTCGTAGCCGGAGGCGAGGGCCCCGTAGAGCAGGCACAGGGCGAGCAGTTGCAGGCTGCCGGGGCTGCCGAGCGGGCCGTCGAGCAGTCCCGGGACGGGAAGCGCACTATATGGGGCGACAAGGAGCGTGATCAGCAGGGCGATCGGCCACCAGCGTAGCGCTCTGTGCACCGGTGTCCAGCGATTAGTGACTGAATCACCTGTTCGAGGGATGGCGCCGAGGTCGGTCGTGTGTTCACAATGGGTCTCGGCAAGGCTGGTGTCAGTCCCCCTTGCCACAGTGACGGTGTTGGCGGAGCTGGTGTCAGTCCCCTCTGCCAGCATGGCGGTCATGGCAGGGCTGGTGTCAGTCCCCCCTGCCATGGTGGCGGCGCTGCGGTCGGCCGCGGGGCCACCGGTGCTCGTGATCGGAGTTTCGGCGCTCACGCGAGCCTCCCGGTGAGTCCACGGGGTCGGACGAGAAGGAGCACGGCGAGCAGGACGACGACCGAGAGGTCGCCGAGCCCGGCGCCGGTGTAGTAGTTGGCGAACTGCTGGACGAGACCAACGCCCACGGAGGCGACGGCGGCCCCGGTGACGGAGCCCATGCCGCCCATCACCACGACGACGAAGGCGAAGATGAGCAGCCCGGTCCCCTGGCCGGGATTGACCGAACCGAAGTAGAGGCCACCGAGGGCACCGCCGAGCGCGGCGGCCGCCCCGCCGATGGCGAAGACGAGGGTGAACGCCTTCCGGACGTCGATGCCGAGCGCCGTGACCATGGCCCGGTCCTCGACGCCGGCCCGGACGATCAGCCCGTAGCGGGTACGGGCGAGGAACAACCGAAGAGCGAGCAGCAGCAGCGCGGCCGCGGCCACGAGCACGAAGCGGTTGACCGGGACGGTCGCACCGAGCACGTGCCAGGTGCCGGAGAGCACGGCCGGCTGGGGGAAGGGGCGGGCGTCCGCGCCCCAGACCCCCATCAGGAGGGCGGGCACGGCGAGCCCGACCCCGACGGTGGCGAGGATCTGATCGCGCGGCCGGCTGTAGAGCGGGCGGATCAGGAAGAGCTCCAGCAGGACGGCGGCGGCCGTTCCGACCAGGGTGCCGAACGGCACCGCGAGCCAGAAGGAGAGGCCGGCCTCGGTGCCGGCCCACCAGGTGGCGTAGGCGCCGATGGAGAGCAGGGCGCCGTGCGCGAAGTTGAGCACGTCCATCAGACCGAAGATCAACGACAGACCGGAGGCGACCAGGAAGTACAGCGCACCAAGACCTAGTCCGGTACAGGAGAGGAGGACGACGGTGTCCATCAGGGCTTCACCTCCGCGGTGACGACAGGGGTGGCCGGAGAAGCGGCGGGCCGGGGTCCGCCGGCGAGCGGGTGACGGGAGCCGACGCCGAGCAGGCGGCGGGCGGCCTCCTCGTCGGCCAACAGCTCGGCGGTGTCGCCCCGGTGGGCGGTACGGCCGTCGGCCAGGACGGCGCAGGTGCCGGCCAGCCGTCGGACGAGGGCGAGGTTCTGCTCGACCAGGAGAACGGGCACGGCCTCGGCCGCTCGCGCCAGCACCTCGGCCACCTCGGCGACGATCTTCGGCGCCAGACCCTTGGTGGGCTCGTCGGCGATGATCAACCGGTTGCGGTTGAGCAGCGTCCGGCCTATCGCCACCATCTGCTGCTGGCCGCCGGAGAGCGTCCCGGCCAACTGGCCGGCCCGCTGCTTGAGTTCGGGGAAGAGCTCGTGGACGAGCGGATAGTTCGGCTCGCCCGCCTCGCCCCCGCCCCGGACGGCGCGCTCGGCGAGGCGGAGGTTCTCGGCGACCGTCAGGCCGGCGAAGATTCCCCGGTCCTCGGGGGCGTAGCCGATGCCATGACGGACCACCAGATGTGTCGGAAGGGAGGCGAGTTCGACACCGGAGAAGCGGACACTTCCGGTGCGCGGCACCAGGCCCATCACGGCCTTGACGGTGGTGGTCTTGCCGGCGCCGTTGCGGCCGAGGAGCGCGGTGACCCCGACGGGGGCCACGTCGAGGTCGACACCGTGCAGGATGTGCAGCCCGCCGATGACCACCCGCAGATCGCGAACGGAGAGGAGAGGGGCGGCAGGAGACGTAGGCACGGCCGCGGAGGCAGCGGCAGCGGTGGAGGTAAAACCGGGCGAGGGGAGCGGAGAGGAGGTCACAGCGCCTCGCCCAGGTAGGCCTGTTGCACGGTCGGGTCGGACATCACGGCCTCGGGGGTGTCCAGCGCGAGCAGCGTGCCGTGGTGCATCACCGCGAGGCGGTCGGCCAGCCCGAGCAGGACGTCCATGTGGTGCTCGACCATCAGGACGGTCCGGCCCAGGTCGCGGTGCACGGACCGGATCAGCTCGGTGAGGGCCGGCACCTCCTCGGCGCTGACCCCCGCCATCGGCTCGTCCAGCAGGATCAGCCGCGGATCGGAGACGAGGAGGACGGCCAGTTCCAGTTTGCGCTTCTCGCCGTGCGAGAGCGCGCCCGCCAAGGTGTCCGCACGGTGGGTGAGTTCGGTGCGGTGGAGGGTCTCGGCCAGCTGCTCCTGGTACCGGTCGGCACGGCGCCAGAGCCGGTACGAGGCGCGCGGTCCGGCCGCCGCCTGGGCGGCCAGTCGGACGTGGTCGGCGACGGTCATCCCCGGCCAGAGGGAGGAGGTCTGGAAGGTGCGGCCGAGGCCGCGGCGCGCCCGGGCGTGCACGGCCTCGGCGGTGACGTCCACGCCGTCGAGGTGGAGGCTGCCGTGGGTCGCCGGATAGATGCCGGAGATCAGATTGAAGAGGGAGGTCTTGCCGGCGCCGTTGGGGCCGATGAAGGCGATGAACTCGCCTTCGCCGACCGAGAAGGAGACGTCCTCGACGATCGGCACCCCGCGGACGGACCAACCGAGTCCGTCCAGCCGCAGCACCGGGGCGGGCGAAGCCGTGGCCGTGGCCGGGGAACCGGCCGGGGAAGGAGTGGGGGCGGTGGGAGCGGGCATCGGGATCAGCCCGCCATCGGGGTGACCGGGGGCGCCACCTCGTCCGCGGTCAGGGCCTTCTCCACCGAGGGCTTGGCGGCGGCCCCGGTGCCGGTCAGCCGGGCCTGGAACATCGGCTGGAGGAGGGCGTGGTCCTCGGCGCGCACCGTGGTGCGCCCCTTCACCCCGTCGAAGCTCCAGCCCTCCAGCGCCTTGACCAGGGCCGACGTGTCGTCGGTGGAGCCGTGGTTGGCCTCGACGGCGTGCACGATCAGCTGGGCGGCGGTGAAGCCGTCGGGCGTGAAGATGTCGGTCTTCCCGCCGGCGGCGGTGACGGCCTCGTCCATGGCCTTCTCCACCGGGGTGCCGGCGGCGCCGCTGAAGTAGTGGTTCAGAAAGGAGATCTTCTCGGCCGCCGGGCCGAACAGCGGGTAGGAGGCGGCCAGATCCAGGCCGGTGACGACCTTGGTGTCGGCGAACACGTCCTGCTGGTTGAGCGCCGTCCACAGGGCCGAGGAGCTGTCGCCGGCCCAGGCGACGAACAGCAGGTCGGGCTTGGCGGTCTTGGCCTGGGTGGCGAACGGGGTGAGGTCGGTGGCACTCGGCGGGGCGAGCACCTGGTCGACCGTCGCGCCCTGGGCCCCGAGCACGGCCTTGACGGCAGCCACGTTGGCCTGTCCGAAGGCGTTGTCCTGAGCGAGCACGGTGACCTTCTTGCCCTTGGCGTCACCGATGAACGAGGCCGCGGTGCGGATGTCCTGGAAGGACTGGCGGCCGGAACGGAAGGTGTACTTGTTCAAACCGGTGACCTTGTCGGCGGCGGCCGGGCCGCTGACGAAGAGCACCTTGTTCTGGGCGGCGATCGGGCCCACCTGGAGGGCGACGCCCGAGGCGGTGGAGCCGGCCAGGACCTTGTAGCCCTTGCCGATCAGGTCCTTGGCGGCGGACACCGCCTTGGCCGGGTCGCCCGCGTCGTCCTGCTCCTCGAATTCGACCTTGTGCCCGTCGACCGCGCCGGTGCCCTTGGTCGCGTAGCTCAGCCCCGCCTTGAAGCCCTCCAGGTACTGCTTGCCGTAGGCGGCCAGCGGTCCGGTCTTGGAGTACACCAGGCCGACCTTGACCGGGCTCTTCGCACCACCGCCGTCCGCCGAGGCCGTCCCGGCGGTGCCGGCCTTGGCGCAGCCCGCGGCGAGCAGGACGCACGCCGCGACGGCGGCGAGCTTCCGGGCCGGGCCGCCGGTCAGGGTCTCGCCCGGGCGGGCGCCGGAGGCGGGCCGAGTGGGGGCTGTCGAGCTGCGCATGATGACCGACTCCTGAGGGTGCGGCGGGGTGGATGCCGGAACCGTAGGTGTGCGGTGGGACTGGCGACATGTGCCCGGGCGACGCATCGGCCCGCCGTGATGTGGCTCCAACCGACATACCACCCGGGCGGCGCCGCTCCCCGGACGTCCGGGTGTGGCCGGCCGACACGGGCTCGCACCCTCCCATGGCGGGAGCCGCCATGGCTGCGGCGGCCCGCGTCCGGTGACGGTGGAGGGGCTCGGCAGCCGTCCGGCGGCGGCCGCCGAGCCATCCCGCCGGGTCTTCCCGCCGGGCCCTCCCACCGGGCCCGACCCGAGCGTGCCCTCTCCCGTATCCCACTCCTCACGAGGTGATCCCTTGGACAAGGTCCTGGACTCCCCCGCCGACGCGGTCGGGGACATCCCCGACGGTGCGGTGCTGGCCGTCGGCGGCTTCGGCCTCTGCGGCATCCCGAGCACCCTGATCGGCGCCCTGGCGGACACCGGCACCACCGGCCTCCAGGTGGTCTCGAACAACTGCGGGGTGGACGACTGGGGGCTCGGCCTGCTGCTGCGGGCGGGCCGGATCGCCCGGATGACGTCCTCGTACGTCGGCGAGAACAAGGAGTTCGCCCGGCAGTACCTCTCCGGCGAGTTGGAGGTGGAGCTCACCCCGCAGGGCACGCTGGCCGAGCGGCTGCGCGCCGGAGGCGCCGGCGTCCCCGCGTTCTACACCCCGGCCGGGGTCGGCACCCAGGTCGAGGAGGGCGGGCTGCCCTGGCGCTACGCGGCGGACGGCTCGGTGGCACTGGCCTCACCGGCGAAGGAGGTCCGGGAGTTCGGCGGCCGCCGGTACCTGCTGGAGGAGGCCATCACGGCGGACTTCGCGCTGGTCCGGGCCGAGGTGGCGGACCGGCACGGGAACTGCGTGTTCCACGCCGCCGCCCGCAACTTCAACCCGCTCTGCGCGACCGCGGGCCGGATCACCCTGGTCGAGGCGGACCGGATCGTCGAGCCGGGCGAGCTCGCCCCGGACGCCGTGCACCTGCCCGGCGTGTACGTGGACCGGGTGGTGGCCGCCGATCCCGCGGACCGCCGCATCGAGCGCCGGACCGTCCGCCCCGCACTCCAGGAGGCCTGAACCGATGTCCACCCCGACCAGCACCCGGTCCCCCGCGCCCACCCCGCAGACCGCCCACCGACCGCAGGCCGTCCGCCACCCGCAGCCCGGCCTCGACCCGCGCAACGCCCTGGCTGCCCGAGCCGCCCGCGAACTGCGCGACGGCCAGTACGTGAACCTGGGCATCGGCCTGCCCACCCTGATCCCCAGTCACCTCCCGCCGGGCGTCGAGGTGGTGCTGCACTCGGAGAACGGCATCCTGGGCGTGGGCCCGTACCCGGTCGAGGGCACGGAGCACGCCGATCTGATCAACGCCGGGAAGGAAACGGTGACGGTCGCCCCCGGCGCCTCGTACTTCGACTCCGCTTTCTCCTTCGGCATGATCCGGGCCGGCCGGATCGACGTCTCGGTGCTCGGCGCCATGCAGGTCTCGGCTGCCGGCGACCTCGCCAACTGGATGATCCCCGGCAAGATGGTCAAGGGCATGGGCGGCGCGATGGACCTCGTGCACGGGGCCCGTCGACTGATCGTGGTCATGGAGCACACTGCCCGGGACGGCTCCCCGAAGATCGTCGAGGAGCTCTCACTTCCCGCCACCGGCCGAGGAGTTGTCAACCGGATCGTGACCGATCTGGCCGTGATCGACGTGACGCCGGACGGGCTGCGGGTGGTGGAGACGGCCCCGGGCACGGGGTTCGCGGACGTCCAGGCCGCGACGGGCGCCGCCCTCCTTCCACCGCTCTGACCGGACCGGGTCGACCGGACCGGCAAGCACCAACCGGACCGGACGTGCCGGCCCCGCCCCGCAGCAGCGGCCGGGCCTCCCGTCGGGGAGGTCCGGCCGTTCGCTTTGCCTCCGTGCCGCCGCTGCCGTCGCCCCGTCCGCCGAATTCGCTGCATTAGCACCACTGCGGTGCGGATTGGCCGGGAACCGTAGGATCTTCACGCTTGCGCGGTGATCATTTCCCAGACCGGTTGCGATCACGGTTGCCCTCCGGGAGAGTTGGGGGCGCCGTGGGTCCCGCGTGCCCGGAGGGGAAGCCGGGAGCGCGCCGGGATCCGCATTCGAAGTCCCCGCAGGCGCGCAATGAATTCCGCTCGCAAACGCCCACCGGCGCAAGCAGAAGCATGACGCGAATGACGGCCCGAAAACCGCTTGGAAACAACGGCGGTCCACCGGGCGGTGTTTCACGGGGACGGCTTTCGAGGCAAGAGGCAAGGCGAAGCAAAGCTCCGGGGGGAGCGGACCAGCCCCGCCGAACGCGGCCGGCCAGGCGCGCCACGGGACGGCGGATCGCATACCCCCGGTCTGAACACGCACCAACGGGCCCGCCGCCACGGCCGGGCCCCGGCCGGGGGGAGCAGACGATGACCACGCCGTTCGCGCGACAGAAGGACGCCGGGACGGCCCGCGGGCGAGGCGCCGGGCGGCGGCTCGACGACGACCTGGCCGCCGTTCCCGTACCCGAAGCCCCGTACGACTACGGTCACTTCAGCCGGCTGGCCGGCCCGGCGCACGACCCGGACGAGGAGGACGACCTCGGTGGCGGCGTCTACCGGCCCGAGCCCGCCCACCACGGAGCCCCGCCGTCACCCTGGCACGCGCACCAGGCCGCACAAGAGACTGTGCACGAGGCCGCGCAAGAGCCCGCCCCCGCCCCCACCGCCCCCTACCGCGTCCAGTACCGCAGCCTGCTGCGCCGCGAGCCGCACCGGATCCGCGCCGCCCTGCTGATGGTGGCGGCCCCGCTGGTGGAGGTGGTGCTGCTGGTGTGGCTGCTGCTGCCGGAGCACTGGCCGGAGCGCCCCGGCGAGACGCACACCCTGGTGCTGCTGGGCGACAAGGTGATGATCGGGATCATCGCCGTGGTCGAGGTGTTCCGGCTGGTCAACGTCGTGTCCAATACCCACGCCACGCTCGTCGCCCGCGATCCGATACCGGTGACGCCGGAGTCCGGCACCCGGGTCGCGTTCGTCACCGCCTGCGTGCCGGGCAAGGAGCCGGCGGAGATGGTGCGGGCCACGCTGGTCGCGGCACGCGCCGTCCGGCACGACGGCCCGTACGACGTCTGGCTGTTGGACGAGGGAAACGATCCTGCGATGCAGGCGCTCTGCACCGAGCTGGGCGTCCGCCACTTCAGCCGCTTCGGCCGCCCGTACTGGAACCAGCCCAAGGGCCGGTTCCGCACCGGCACCAAGCACGGCAACTACAACGCCTGGTTGCAGGCGCACGGCGACGACTACGACTTCTGGGTCTCGGTGGACACCGACCACGTCCCGCTGCCGGACTTCTGCGAGCGGATGCTCGGCTACTTCCGCGACCCCGACGTGGCATTCGTGGTCGGACCCCAGGTGTACGGGAACTACCGCAGCTCGGGATCGGCCGTCACCAAATTCTCCGAGAGCCAGCAGTACCTCTTCCACGCACTCATCCAACGCGCCGGAAACCGTTACGGCGCGCCCATGTTCGTCGGCACCAACAACGCCGTCAGAATCCGTGCGCTCCAGTCGATCGGCGGGTTGTACGACTCCATCACGGAGGATATGGCGACCGGCCTGGAGTTCCACCGGAGCCGGAACGCCGAGACCGGTGAACGCTGGAAATCCGTGTACACCCCGGACGTGCTCGCGGTCGGCGAGGGTCCGTCCTCCTGGACCGACTTCTTCTCCCAGCAGCTGCGCTGGAGCCGCGGCACCTACGAGACCCTGCTCACCCAGTACTGGCGGGTGCTCTGGCGGCTGTCGCCCGGGCGGCTGCTCAACTACTCGCTGATGGTGGGCTTCTACCCGATGGCGGCGCTCACCTGGCTGCTCGGCGGTCTGTCCAGCGTGCTCTACCTGGTGTTCGGCGCCTCGGGGGTCCACGTGTCCTCCGAGATCTGGATGATGCTGTACAGCGACGCCGCCGCGCTCCAACTGCTGCTCTACACCTGGAACCGCAAGCACAACGTGAGCCCGCACGAGCCGGCCGGCTCCTCCGGGGTCGCGGGCATGCTGATGTCCGCACTCTGTGGCCCGGTCTACGCAGCCTCGCTGGTGCAGGCGCTGCTGCGGCGGCGCAGCCGCTTCGTGGTGACGCCGAAGGGCCGTTCGGCCAGCGCGGACCGGGTGAGCACCTTCCGCTTCCACCTGTTCTGGACGCTGGTGTTCGGCGGCGCGATAGCGGCCTCCTTCTTCACCGGCTACGACCACGTCGCGATGCGCACCTGGGCCTGGATCGCCCTGGTCCTGACCGTGCTGCCGATCCTGGTGCTGGCCGGCGACGCCGTCCGCCGCCGGCGCACCCGGCCCACGGCCACGCTCACCGTCACCGGCGGTCCGGCGGCGACCCCGAGGGTCGTCCTGGAGAAGCGCCGCCCCCGGCACGCCCGCGATCCCCGGCACGGCCGGGCCGCACCGGTCGCCCCGGCCGCGCCGCCGGGCGTCCCCGCGGCACCCGACCGGGCGGAGCACACCACCACCACCCGCTGAAGCCGCCCGACCCGCCAGCACACCCGAACCGCCAGCCACCCCGAACCTCACGAGCTCCCGAACCTCACGAGGGGACCAACCACCGTGAAGATCCACAAGACCGGCCGGACCAAGCGCTTCGCCCTCGGCAGCACCGTCGCGCTGACCGTCGCCGGGATGAACGCGCCCGCCGTCCTCGGCTTCGCCAGCCAGCAGTACCACCAGTACGTGATCAACCGCCCCGACTACAAGGCGGAGTACGGCCACTGGCAGACCCTCACGCTCCCCGCCGAGTTCCGGGTCAACGCCGTCCACGCCACGCTGCTGCGCACCGGCAAGGTCCTCATCGTGGCCGGCTCCGGCAACGACGAGAAGCGCTTCGACGCGGGCAGCTTCCGCAGCCTGCTCTGGGACCCGGCCGCGAACACCTACAAGCTGATACCCACCCCGGCCGACATGTTCTGCGGCGGCCACGCCTCGCTGCCGGACGGCCGCGTCCTGGTGGCCGGCGGCACCCAGCGGTACGAGAAGCTGGCGGGCGTGGTGAAGAGGGCGGCCGGCGTCATGCGGGTGCGCAACGAGAGCCCCGAGCGCGCCAGGACGTTGCCCAAGGGCACCGTCTTCGTCGGCCCGAACGGACGCGAGTACGCCTCCACCGTGCCGGTGACCGTCCCGGCCGCGGTGAAGACGGGCACCGGCAAGCAGACCGTCGTCACCGCTGGCGAGCACCACGTGTTCGTCGAGGCGGTCGGCGAGGGCGCCGACTACGTCACCGACTCCCCCGCCCAGTACCGGATCAAGGGCCTGGCCGGGGTCGACGCCCGCAACCTGTACGGACAGAGCACCAAGCTGACCCTGGACAAGCAGGAGTACCAGGGCATCCGCTCCGCGTTCGAGTTCAACCCGGACACCGAGCTGTACGAGCAGGTCACCGACATGGCGTACGCCCGCTGGTACCCGACGCTCACCGGACTGGGGGACGGACGGGTGGTCACCGTCTCGGGCCTGGACGACACCGGGGAGATCCTCAACGGCAACGACAACGAGATCTACGACCCGAAGAACAAGACCTGGTCCAAGGGCCCGGACCGCTACTTCCCGACCTACCCGTCGATCTTCCTGACCGCCTCCGGCAAGCTCTTCTACTCGGGCTCCAACGGCGGCTACGGCCCGGCCGACAAGGGCCGCGACCCCGGGGTGTGGGACCTGTCGAACAACGGCTTCCAGCCCGTCCCCGGCCTGCGCGACCCGGCCCTCACCGAGACCTCGTCCTCGGTGCTGCTGCCGCCCGCGCAGGCCCAGAAGGTGATGGTGCTCGGCGGCGGGGGCGTCGGCGAGTCGCCGCTGTCCACCGCCCGCACCGACATCGTCGACCTCTCCGCCGCCAAGCCCGCCTTCACCCCGGGCCCGGACCTGCCGGCCGGCGGCACCCGCTACCTGAACAGCGTGATCCTCCCGGACGACACCGTGTTCACCACCGGCGGCTCCAGCGGCTACCGGGGCCGGGGTGCCAGCGACCTGCTCAAAGCGCAGGTGTACCACCCGGACACCAACAGCTTCAGCACCGCCGCCGAGCCCGCCGTCGGCCGCAACTACCACTCCGAGGCACTGTTGCTGCCGGACGGCCGGGTGGCCGTGCTCGGTTCCAACCCGCTGTTCGCGGACAAGGCCGAGACCACGCCGGGCGGCTTCGAGCAGCGCATCGAGATCTACACCCCGCCGTACCTGTTCCACGGCGACCGCCCACAGGTGGCCGCCGCGCCGGAGGCCGCGAAGCTCGGCACCACCGTGCGGATCGGCACCGCCCGGCCGGACGCGGTCGCCACCGCCAAGCTGATCCGGCCGAGTTCGGTCACCCACGTGACCGACGTCGAACAGCGGTCGGTGGCCTTGGACATCAGCGGTCGCACGGCCGACGGGGTCTCGCTCACGCTCCCCGCCAACCCCAACCTGCTGCCGCCCGGCTGGTACATGCTGTTCCTGACCGACGCCGCCGGCACCCCGTCGGTCGCGCGCTGGATGCAGGTGACCGGCTGAGCGACACCGGGTGCGTCACGGCCTGGTACGGACCCGGACCCGCACTGGTGCGGGCCGGCACTGGTGCGGATCGGCCCCCTCAGCGGGCGGCCTGCGCCAGGCCGAGCGCGTACGGCAGCCAGAACTCGCCCGCCCGGGGCTCGCCGCGCCCGCACTCGCCGTCCGACTCCCCCGGGTTCTTGATCCACAGGTAGGCGTCGACCCCGGCCCGGCCGGTGTCGGCGGTCGGCCGCTCACCGAGCGCGCGGCCGGGCGGGTTGCACCAGGCGTCGCCGCCCAGCGGGCCGTTGCCGTTGCGGCTGGTGTCGATGACGAAGTGCTTCCCGCCCAGGGCGGCGGAGAGCTGGCCGCCGTAGGCCGTGTTGCGGCCGGTGTCGTAGAAGTTGGCGACGTTCACCGCGAAGCCGTCCGCCGCCGCGATCCCCGACTTGCGCAGCGCGGTGGACAGTTCGGCCGGGTCCTGCGACCAGCCGGGGTTGCCCGCGTCCAGGTAGACCCGCACCTGCGGACGCTTCTTCAGCTCCTGCACGGCGAAGGCCAGCAGGCCGTACCGCTCGGCGGCCAGGTCGCCCTTGATCCCGCAGCTGTCCAGGGTGTGCGCGACGGCGTCCGGCTCCAGCACCACCCAGGCCTTGCGGTCGCCGAGGGCCTCCGCGACACCGCTGATCCAGGCCCGGTAGGAGGCGGCGTCGGCGGCGCCGCCGGCCGAGTACAGGCCGCAGTCGCGGTGCGGGATGTTGTAGGCGACGAAGACCGCCGTCCGGTCCGCCTCGGCGGCCCGGCGGCTGACCTGTTCGGCGATCTCCTTGGCGCCCTGCTCGCCGAGCCACTGCGAGGAGGGCTGGGCGGCGATCCGCAGCAGTGTGTCGGCCTCCGCCGGCCGGCCCTGGCCGCGCAGGGCGGTCACCTGCCGGGCGGCGTTGGTCTGGTCGGAGACGTAGAAGGCCTGGCCGGGGAGCTGGGCGAGGCTCGCGGGGCCGGTGCCCGGGTTCGCGGCGGAGGCGGTGGGCGCGGCTGTGGGTACGGCGGCGGTCCCGCCGGCCGCGGCACCGGCCGATGCGCCGCCGCCCGGGCCGCCGGGTGATCCCTTGGCCGATCCGGCGGTCGAACCGCTACAGCCCGCGGCCCCCGCCAACAGCACGACCAGGGCCGCCCCCACGGCCCGTCGGATTGCCACTACCCGTCCCACCCGGCGCACGTACCGCCCCTCCCCCCAGAGCCGGTCCGGCGACCGGTCGGCACCAGCTAAGCACACCGGCCACCGCCCGCCCGCGACGGGCGGTGAACGCCGGGTGGCCGTGAGCGGGCGGACGGGCGACCCCGCCCGCCCGGACCACCCCTCACCCAACTCCCGGGCGCTCAGCCCCAGGTGCTCAGCCCTGCTTCAGGTTGGGCACCTGCCAGTCGATCGGCTCGCCGCCGAAGCCGTCCAGCGCCGTGTCGATCTGCGAGAACGGGCGGCTGCCGAAGAACAGCTTGGCCGACAGCGGCGACGGGTGCGCCCCCTGCACGACCACGTGCTTGGACGTGTCGATCAGCGGCAGCTTCTTCTTCGCGTAGTTGCCCCACAGCACGAAGACCACCGGCTCCTCGCGCTCGCTCACCGCCTTGATCACGGCGTCGGTGAACTTCTCCCAGCCCTTCGCCTTGTGCGAGTTGGCCTCGTGCGCGCGCACCGTGAGCACCGCGTTGAGCAGCAGGACGCCCTGCTCGGCCCAGTGCATCAGGTAGCCGTTGTCCGGGGCGGGGATGCCGAGGTCGGCGTCCAGCTCCTTGAAGATGTTGCGCAGCGAGGGCGGCGTCCTGGTGCCGGGCAGCACCGAGAAGCTCATGCCGTGGGCCTGGCCGTCGTCGTGGTACGGGTCCTGCCCGAGGACCAGCACGCGGACCTTCTCGTACGGCGTGGCCTCCAGCGCGGCGAACTCCTGGCCGCTCGGCGGGAACACCTGGTGCTGCGCACGCTCGGCCGCCACGAAGGCCGCCAGCTCGGCGAAGTACGGCTTCTCCGTCTCGGCGCCCAGCACCGGGCGCCAGGACTCGGGCAGCTCCAGCCCGTCGCCCTCGCCGGCCTCCACCACGCCCGCCTCGACCGTGTCCGTCACGACATCTACCTCCCACACCGCGGCTGTTGTGCCGCACGCCCTCTTTCACCCCGAACGCTACACAGCCCCACCGACAACTCACTCCGCCGAAGCCGCAGAAGGCGCAGAAGGCAGCGCGGACCCACCAGGCAGCGGGGCCCCAGCGGGAACTACAGGCAGCGCCGACCCCGAGGGAGCCACCGGCGCGGGGTCCGAACCGGCCGCCCGCACCACCCGGACGTGCTCCACCACGTTGAGCGCCACCAGCAGCACCGCCAGTGCCACCAGCACCGCCAGCGCCGGCAGCCGCACCACCGCCGGCGCCAGCCCCAGCACCACCGCCGCCGCACCGAGCCGGGTCGTCGCCACCTTGCGGAACATCATCCAGCGGGTGTACCCGAAGGTCAGTAGGTACAGCCCGCACCCGCCGTACAGCAGCG
This sequence comes from Kitasatospora sp. NPDC127121, assembly GCF_042677305.1. Taxonomy (NCBI): domain Bacteria; kingdom Bacillati; phylum Actinomycetota; class Actinomycetes; order Kitasatosporales; family Streptomycetaceae; genus Kitasatospora; species Kitasatospora sp. NPDC127121. The sequence continues at coordinate 104,153 of NZ_JBHXTQ010000002.1, forward strand.
CCACCGACCCCGGGCCGAGCGCCTGCCACGGGTCCGCGACGGTCTCCCCGAAGCCGACCGCCACCCCGATCACCCCGGCGGCCAGCGCCAGGTGCCCGTACTGGAAGATCCGCCGGACGACGTCCCGCCGGGAGTCGGCGACCTCGACGGCGTACCGCATGGCGTCCGCCGCGTACACGAAATATTGCCACCACAGCCCCGCCGAGATGGTGAACGCGGCGGCCACGGCGCCGAGTTCGGCCACGTCCAGCCGGGCGCCAGCCGCCGTCCCGCCGATGCCGACGATCGACTCGCCGAGTGCCACCAGCAGGAACAGCGCGAACCGCTCCGGCATGTGCGAGGGGTGGTACGCCACCGCCGCCAGCCGCCGCCGGAACACCAGCGGCGCGGCCAGGTCGCAGAGCGCTGCCGCCGCCCACAGGGCCAGCCGCGGCCCGTCCGGCAACAGCCCGCCCACGACCAGCAGCGGCCCGCTGACCAGCACGCCGGCGCCGTACGGGCCGCGCCAGACGCCCGGCAGGCGGATCAGCAGGAGCAGCAGCACCAGCCGGGCCAGCCAGTACGCGGCGCCGAGCAGCACGCCCCGCCCGCCGTACGCGCCCGGGACGGCGAGCGCCATGAACAGGCCGGCCAGCCCGACCGCCAGGATGCCGAGGCGGTCCCGCAGGTTGTCCACGTCCCGGATGTTGGCCTGCACGGTGGTGCCCACCCAGCACCAGTACACCGGCACGAACACCACCAGCGCCCGGACCAGCCCGGTGGCGTCGTGGTGGTGGTGCAGCAGCCCGGAGACCTGGGTGATCGCGAAGACGAAGACCAGGTCGAAGTAGAGCTCGGCCCAGGTGACCCGCTTCTCGTCGGCCTCCCCGCCGACGCCCCCGGCATCCCGCCGCGCCTCCGGCGGCCCCGCATCCCCCGTCGCACTCATTGCGCCGTTGCCTCCCCACAGGTACGAAACGGGCCCCGCCCCGGCGACCGACCGGAACGGGGCCCACGACAGCACCGCAGAGGCTAGACCAGCTCGACCAGGTCCGCGATCGACTTGACCACCCGGGTCGGCCGGTACGGGAAGCGCTCGACGTCGGCGGCGGCGGTCAGGCCGGTGAGCACCAGGATGGTCTCCATGCCGGCCTCCATGCCCGCGACGATGTCGGTGTCCATCCGGTCGCCGATCATGACGGCGGTCTCGGAGTGGGCCCCGGCGGTGTTCAGCGCCTCGCGCATCATCAGCGGGTTGGGCTTGCCGACGAAGTACGGCTCGACGCCGGTCGCCTTGGTGATCAGGGCCGCGACCGAGCCGGTGGCCGGCAGCACGCCCTCGGGGGACGGGCCGGTCTCGTCGGGGTTGGTGCAGATGAACCGGGCGCCCTGGTTGATCAGGCGGATCGCCTTGGTGAGCGCCTCGAAGCTGTAGGTGCGGGTCTCGCCGAGGACGACGTAGTCCGGGTTGTTGTCGGTCAGCACGTAACCGGCCTGGTACAGCGCGGTGGTGAGCCCCGCCTCGCCGATCACGTAGGCGGTGCCGCCCGGGCGCTGGCCCTTGAGGAACTTGGCGGTGGCCAGGGCGGAGGTCCAGATGCACTCCTCCGGCACCTCCAGGCCCATCCCGGCCAGGCGGGCGCTGAGGTCGCGCGGGGTGTAGATGGAGTTGTTGGTGAGGACCAGGAACGGCTTGCCGGACTCCCGCAGCCTGCGCAGGAACTCCTTCGCGCCGGGAATGGGCGTGCCCTCGTGGATGAGGACGCCGTCCATGTCGGTCAGCCAGGACTCGATGGGCTTGCGGTCTGCCACGTGCGTGTCTCCCGAAGTGTTGCAACGTCTGTCGAAGGCCCTGACGCGGCACAGCCTAATCCGCACGCCTGCTCGACGACAGCGCGTTCCGTCCCACGGGACCGGCACCACCGCCCCGCCCCGCCTCCCTGGCCCGGCCCCCTGCGAAACCGGGAGCAACCGGGCGCCTCGTGATTGAGTGGGCGCATGAGCGCCTCGACCCCCTCGTCCTCCCCGGACCGCCCGTTCCGCGTCGGCCTGATCGGCTACGGCCTGGCCGGCTCCGCCTTCCACGCCCCGCTCATCGCCACCACGCCGGGGCTGCGGTTGGACGCCGTGGTCACCGCCAGCCCCGAGCGCCGCGAGCAGCTGCGCCGCGAGCACCCCGGCGCCCGCGCCGTCGACACCCCCGAGCAGCTGCTCGCCGACCCGGACGCGCTCGACCTCGTCGTCGTCGCCTCGCCCAACCGCACCCACGCTCCGCTCGCCCGCGCCGCCCTGCGCGCCGGGCTGGCCACCGTCGTCGACAAGCCGCTGGCCGGCACCGCCGCCGAGGCGCTGGAGCTGTGCCAGCTCGCCGAGGCCCGGGGCACCCTGCTCTCCGTGTTCCAGAACCGGCGCTGGGACGGCGACTTCCTGACCGCCGCCCGGCTGGTCCGGGGCGGCGCGCTCGGCCGGGTGCACCGCTTCGAGTCCCGTTTCGAGCGGTTCCGCCCGAAGCCCAAGCCCGGCTGGCGCGAGCTCGCCGACCCGGCGGAGGTCGGCGGCACGCTGTACGACCTGGGCAGCCACCTGGTGGACCAGGCGCTGACGCTGTTCGGCCCGGTGGAGACGGTGTACGCGGAGGTCGACGTGCGCCGGGACGGCGCGGTCGTCGACGACGACGCCTTCCTCGCCCTCACGCACGCCTCCGGCACCCGCTCGCACCTGTGGACCAGCGCCATCACCCCGCTGATCGGCCCCCGGCTGCGGGTGCTCGGCGACGCCGCCGGGTACGTCAAGCCCGGCATGGACCCGCAGGAGGCGGAGCTGCGGGCCGGGCACCGACCGGACGGCGCCCGCCCGTGGGGTGCCGACCAGCCCTCGCAGTACGGCACCCTCGGCACCGACGAGTCCTCGATCGCGCTGCCCACCGAACCGGGCGACTACCCCGCCTTCTACGCGGGCATCGCCGCCGCCCTGGCCTCCCCGGGCACCCCGCCCCCGGTCGACCCGCGCGACGCGGTGGCCACCCTGGCCGTCCTGGAGGCCGCCCGGGCCTCCGCCGCCACGGGCACCACGGTCCGCCTGGGCTGAGCGGCTTCCGGGCCTGCCGCCCCCTCAATTCCACTTCTAAGCTGCTTAGATGATCGGCCGAAGGGGCGGCAGGCCACCAGCGCGAAGAGCGGCGGCCGTCACACCCCGATGACCTCCACCGCCGAGCCCAGGCCCCGGAAGTCCGCGACGTTGCGCGTGTACAGCGGCAGGCCGTGGGCCGAGGCCACGGCCGCGATCATCAGGTCGATCCGGCGCGGGCGCGGCTGCCGGCCGGCCGCGATGGTGAGGGTCACCAGCGTGCCGTAGCGGGAGGCCGCCGCCGCGTCGAAGGGCAGCGGGTCGAAGTCGGCCATCGCCGCGCCCAGCACCTCCAGCCGGGCCGCCCGGCTGACCGCGTCGCGGGCCATCGACACGCCCTGTTGCAGCTCCGCGAAGGTGATCGCGGTCAGCTCCGGCACGGCCGGCAGGTTCGCCGGGGAGAGCAGGGCCAGATCGATGTAGACACAGGTGTCGAGCACCCCGGCCGGCCGCCGCCGGGCTGCCCGCCTGCGCTCAGCCACGCCGCCGCTCGAACGGGTCGTCGCCCTCGTCGCCCACCAGTTCCTCCGGCCCGAAGTACTCCTCGGCCTCCTTGCGCATCTGCTGGTAGTCCACCCGCGGCAGCTTCACGTGCCGCGCCACCAGCTCCTCCGCCGTGAGCCGCCGCCGCCCGGACACCGGTCGCAGCTCCGCGACCTCGACCCCGTTCCTGGTGATGTGGAAAGTCTCCCCGGCCTCCACCGCATCCATCACCGCGGCGGAGTTGTTCCGGAACTCCCGCTGGGTAATCGTCTTCATCCCTCCACGGTAGCCCCGCGTAGCACCCTCGGCTACGCCCCTGCACCGCCCCACGAAAGCACCTCGGCGCGACGGGTGCGCCACGGGTGCGCCACGGGAATTCCGCGCCGGGCGGGAACTCGGCGGGCTCGGCGATCGTCCTGAACGTCTGAAGTCCGGCCCCGAGTCCGTGGGGCCCCAAGTCCGTCACGTCGAAGGAGGAGCAGCGCATGACCGTCGTCGCGATGCTCCTCGGGCTGCTCCGGGTGCTGACCGGGGAGCTGGTGACCGAGGGCGGGACGGTCGCGTCGGTGGCGGCGGTCGCCGCCGTGGCGCTGCTGGCCGGTGCGGTCGCGGGCACGCTGGCGGGGGCACGGCTGCTGGGCGCGCGGGCGCCCACGGCGGTGCGCAGCGGGGTGCTGCGGCGGCGCGCGTTCCGTACGGCCTTCCTCCCGCAGCGCGATCCCGATGCCCGGGGCAGGCGACGCCCGAGGGCGCCGGGTGCGGCCCCGGCGGCCGCGTAGCTTCGTCGTCTTCCGCCGTTCCACGCGGCCGTCCTCCGTCGACCACTCGTTTTCCGAGACCCCCGGAGGGCTCGCTCCACCATGTCCGTTCTCGCTGTTCTCGACCCGGCCGTCGCCGTCGCCCATGCCGCCGTCGCCGCGCTGGCCCAGGTACTGCCGACCGCGCTGGCGATCGTCCTGTTCACCGTCGCCGTCCGGCTGGCGTTGCATCCCTTCGCGCGCGCGGCGGCGCGGGGGGAGAAGTCGCGGGCGCGGCTGGCGCCGAAGGTCGCCGAGGTGAACCGGAGGTTCAAGGACCGCCCGGAGAAGCTGCGGGAGGCGCTCGCCGAGTTGTACCGGGAGGAGCGGGCTTCGCCGTTCGCGGGGTGCCTGCCGATGCTGGTGCAGGTTCCGTTCTTCTCGGTGATGTACCGCCTGTTCACCACCCCGAACGGCCTGCTGGACCACACCCTGTTCGGCGTGCCGCTCGGCCTGCACGTCGGGAGCGCGCACGGCGCCGGGCAGTTGGCGGTGTTCGGCCTGCTGTACGCCGGGCTGGCGGCGGTCGGGTACGTCAACTTCCGCCGGGCCAGGCGGGCAGCGGCCGCGCAGCCGACCCCTCAGCCGGGGGCGGGGCTGCTGCCTTACCTGTCCTTCGGGTCGGTGCTGTTCGCGATGCTGGTGCCGGTGGCCGCGGCGCTCCACCTGGTGACGACGAGCACGTGGACGGCCGCGGAGCGGGCCTGGCTGCACCGGGGTGGCGCACCGGCGCCGACGGCGGCGGCGCTCGCGCTGTGAGCCTCGCGCTGTGAACACCGCCGCCGAACCCGCCGATCTCGCCGAGGCCGCCGACCCCGCCGGCCTGCGTCAGAAATGCCGCAGCAGTTCGGGGAAGGCCGCCAGTTGCAGGGTCGCCTCGTCGGGGCCGAGGTCCTGGTGTTCCAGGACCCAGGTGTGCTGGTGCGGGATGAAGACCGTGCGCAGGCCGGCCCGGCGGGCCGGGGCGATGTCGGACTTGGGCGAGTTGCCGATCATCCAGGTCCGGTCGGGGTCGAGGCCGAGCTCGGCGCCGAGCCGCCGGTAGGTGTCCGCCGACTTCTCGGCCACGATGTGGACGCCGCGGAAGTGGTGGTCGATCGTGGAGGCCGTCACCTTGCGCTGCTGCTCGTCGAGGTCGCCCTTGGTGAGCAGCAGCAGGTGGTGGCGTCCGGCGAGGTCGGCGAGGGTGTCGGCGACGCCGGGGATCAGCTCGATCTCGCGGCTGCTGAGCGGAGTGAGGAGGCCGTCGATCCGGGCTTCTTCGGCCGGGGTGGGGGTGCGGTCGCCGTTCAGCCGCCGCAGGCAGTCGGCAAGGCTCTGCCGGAACACGGCGGCGCCGTAGCCGAGGGCGGCGGAGTTGGCGGCTTCGATCTCGTCGAGGACGGCCCTGGCGCGGTCGCGGTCGGCCGGGGTGGCGACCCAGTCCAGGAAGCCGTCGATGACGCGCTCGAAGAGGACGTTGTTCTCCCAGAGCGTGTCGTCGGCGTCGAAGATGAGGGTCTGGTCGGTGTGCATCCGGGTGTGCTCCAGCGGGGTTCGGAAGGTCAGGCGGGGTCGTCGAGCAGGCGGCCGGCCCGGTCGAGCGTCTCGCGGAGGTTCTCCTCGGTGGTCCGCTGCCGGGCCTCGGCGATGGTCAGCCACTCCAGCGGGGCGGCGGGGTTCTCCGGCCGCGCCCGCTCCGGGGTGCCGGTGGCCAGCAGGAAGCGCAGGTCGGCGTGTTCGTGGGCCGGTTCGGCGGGCGAGGCCGGGACGGGCACGACGGCGAGGTGGACGAGGGCGAGGTGGACGAGGGCGGCGTCGGGCCACGGGGTGAGGTCGGTGAGCCCGGTCTCCTCCAGGCCTTCACGCAGCGCGATGTCCAGCGGCCGGGTCTCCCCCGGGTCGCCGTGGCCGCCGACCTGGAGCCAGGCCTGCTGGCGGACGTGCCAGCGCAGGAGGACGCGCCGGGTCGGCGGGTGGACGATCAGCGCGGAGGCGGTGAAGTGCAGCGGCGTCCCGCGGTCCCAGGCGTCGGCGGCCCCGGTGAGGTGGCGGACGCGCTCGTGGTCGGCGGTCTCCGTCGGGCCCTGCGGCCGGTGGCCGGCCAGCAGTTCGGTCAGGCCCGGGCTGTGCGCCGCGCCGCCTGTGGTCACCATGATCAGCACTCCTCGTTGTGCTCCGGACCACGTCAACGTCAACCGGCTTGCGGGGGCGGGTGATCGGGGCCGGGGCTTCCGGTTCCGGCGAACCCGCGAAGCCTAGCCCCGGGGCCCTCCGGCGGCCCACCGGTTTTCCTCCCAGGGCCGCCCGGCAGCCGGCTCCCCCCTCTCCGGACGGCCACGAAGGGCCGGTCGGGGCGGCGCCCGGGAGGCCGTAGCCTGTGGTGATCGTTTCGGGACAGGTGGAGGGATGTCGTCATGGTGGCTGCTCCGGCGCTCGCGGACTTGCGCGAGGTGTGCCAGCCGCAGGCCAAGCTGCAGAGCCGCAACGGTGAGCACTGGGCGGGACGGCTGTACATGCGCCGCATCTCGCTGCGCACGACCCGGCAGTTGGTGCGCACCTCGGTGTCGCCGAACACCCTCACCTGGGTGATGGTGGTCTGCGGGGTCGGCGGCGGGGCGGCCCTGCTGATCCCCGGTCTGACCGGCGCCGTGCTGGCGGCGGTGCTGTTCCAGCTGTTCCTGCTCTTCGACTGCGTCGACGGCGAAGTGGCGCGCTGGAAGCGCCAGTTCAGCATGGCCGGGGTCTACGTGGACCGGCTCGGCGCCTATCTGGCGGACGCGGCGCTGATGATCGGCGCGGGCGTGCGGGCGGCCCGGGGCGGGTCGGAGCTGTGGGTGTCGGTGGGCCTGGCGGCCGCGCTGGGCGTGGTGCTGCTCAAGGCCTCGACGGACCTGGTGGACGTGGCCCGGGCCCGCAGCGGGCAGGCCCCGGCGGACGAGGAGTCCACCCAGCCGCGCTCGCAGGGCATCGCGACCGCGCGCCGGCTCGCCTCGGTGTTCAAGATCCACCGGGTGACGAACGGCATCGAGGCCTCCCTGGTGCTGCTCGCGGCGGCCGCGGTGGACGCGGCGCTCGGCAACCTGGACGCGACGCGGGCGGCGGTCGCGGGGATCGCGGTGATCACCTGGGGCATGGTGGTGGCGCACCTGGCGTCGATCCTGTCCTCCTCGCGCCTGCGCTGAGCGGGCCGCGCCGCTGCGCGCGGGCGGCTGCCTACGCGCGGGTTTCGGCCCGCGCGTAGGTCTCGGCCTGCGCGTGGGGCTCGGCCTGTACGTCGGCTTCGGCCCGCGCGTGGGCGGCGAGGATGGTGTCAAGGAGGCCGGGGAAGCGCTGTTCCAGGTCGACGGCGCGCAGGGCGGAGAACTTGCGGTTGGCCTCCTCGCGCTGGTGGATCAGGCCGGACTCGCGCAGCACCTTGAAGTGGTGGCTGAGGGTGGAGGGGGCGACGTCCACCGGGAAGGTGCCGCAGGCCCGCTCGGGTTCGGCGCGCAGGATGCGCACGATGGTCATCCGGGTGGGGTCGGAGAGCGCGTGCAGGACGTCGAGCAGGTCGATCTCCCCGGTCGCGGGGTGGGTGAGCGCCGGCCGGCGCCGGGTGCTGCGGGGCATGATCCGACCTCTCTGATCTGCGTTTGACCTGCGCCCGATCCGCGTCTGATCCACTTCTGATCAACATCTGATCTGCGCCTGATCTGCGATGTTCGACAATCATCGAAACTGCGTGGTACCACTGCCTCACGTCAATTTCGCCGTTCGTCGAACATCGTAGTCGAGGGGGACCGACATGCGCGCACTGGTGATGACCGCACCCGGTGGGGCCGAGCACACGGAGATCCGGGAGGTCGAGGCCCCGAGCCCCGGCCCCGGCCAGGTGGCGGTCGACGTCGCCTACGCCGGGCTGAACTTCGTCGACGTGATGGGCCGCCGGGGCGACGCCGGCTACGTCACCGCTTGGCCCTACCGGCCGGGCAAGGAGGTGGCCGGCACCGTCCGGGCGGTCGGCGAGGGCGTCACCGGACTGGCGGTGGGCGACCGGGTAGCGGCCGCGCCCGTCGGCGGCGGCCTGGCCGAGGTGGTGCTCGCCGAGGCCGCGCTCACCGTGCCCGTCCCGGACGGGCTGGCGCTGCGCGAGGCCGCCGCCGCCCCGCTGGGCCTGGCCACCGCCGTGCTGCTGCTCACCGACGCCGGCCGGCTCACCGCAGGGGACACCGTCCTGGTGCACTCGGCCGGCGGCGGGATCGGCCACGCCGTCGCCCAACTGGTCCCGCTGATCGGGGGCGGCGGTCGGCTGATCGGCACGGTGGGCCGACCGGAGAAGGCGGCGGCCGCCGTCGCCTCCGGCTACGACCACGCCTTCGCCCGCGACGAGGCGCTGCCCGAGGCCGTCCGGGCCGCGACCGGCGGCCGGGGCGTCGACCTCGTGCTGGACCCGCTGGGCACCGAGGCCCTGGAGCTCGACCTCGAACTCACCGCGCCCGGCGGCCGGATCGTCCTCTTCGGCAACGCGGGCGGCGGCGCCGTCGCCGACCTGCCGCCGCTCGGCCGCCTGATGGCCGGGAACCTCACCGTCACCGGCTTCAGCCACCGCGCCCTGGCCGCCACCGCCCCCGAGCGGCTGGCCCGAGCCATCCGCACGGTCCTCGACCTGCTCGCCGCCGGTGACCTCACGCTGCCGGTCACCGAAGTCCCCGGCCTGACCGCCGTCCCCGCCGCGCACGATGCCATGGCGGAGGGTCGGGCCACCGGCAAGTACGTGGTGCGCGTGGCCGGTTGAGCCCTGCCCCGGGCGGCGCCCCTTGCGCAGGAAGTCGGGTGGGCCGACTTCCTGCGCAGAGCGCGGAGCGCGGAGCCTGAAGCGCGGAGCCCGGAGCGTTGGAGGCCGGGCGGGTCAGGGGTTGTAGAGGCCGCCGGCCTCGCCGGGGTCGCCGGGGCCGTTGTAGCCCTGAGGACGGCCCTGGTTGCGCGTCCCGGGCCTGTTGGTCTCGACAAAGCGACAGGCGGCGAAGTGCACGTCGCCCATGCCGGGCCGCAGGATGTCGCTCAGCAGCACGTCGCCGTCGAAGACGATCGAGCGGCCCGCGAGTTGGGGGTCGGTCAGCGTGGCGACGTTGATGACGGCGGCGGCTGGCGTCCCCGGGTCGAGTTCGACGTCGTACCCGCCGCCCACCGGGCTGGCGATCGCCGGGTTTCCCCGGATGGTGAGGCCGCTGGGGTAGGAGATGGTGTAGTTCTGCAGGCTCCGCCCGCCCACCACGGTGCGCGTGGCGCCACGGTCCTGCCCCTGTTCCACGCTGCCGCCCCGGTTGGCGCCGTTCTCCACCTGCCCGCCCAGGTCGTCGGGGAGGACCATCCCGTGCTGCGTGTAGAAGTGCACCCTCGTCCCCGCGGGCACCCGGAAGGTGCCGTTCGCGGCCTCCCAGGCGCCGTGACCGCTGAGCACGAGACCGTCCGTACGCGCGGGCGCGGTGTTGTCGGCCTCCCAGTCGTCGTCCGGGTTCTGGTGATTGATCATGGGCCGGTTCTGGTCGGCCGCGCGCTGGATCCCGGTCGCGCGGAGCATCTGCACGACGGCCGCGTTGCCGTGGCTGCTCTGGAGGCCGAGCAGCGACTGGGCGGCGGCCTGCGCCCGGTTCGGGTTCCTGGTCGCCGGCTCCGAAGTGCGGGCCGGCGTGCGGGCCTTGCCGGCGGCACCCTTGGTCCTGTCGTGGGCGTGCATCGTCCCCCTCTCGACTCGAAAGCTCACTCTCCTGGATATCGGTGGCGTCGGCCCGGGCGCCAGGTCCGTACGGGCAGTGCCCGCTGCCTGAAGGCGCACCGCGCGGTGCCCTGCCGCGCCGAGACCTCGCGCGGTGGTCAGGCCGCGGGTATGCCCGCCGCGTAGAGGCCTGCCCGGCTGCCGCGGTAGGCGACGCCGCCGAAGGCCGTCAGCGAGAGCCCGGTGTACTCGGTGCCGAACTTGGCCGGATCGTCCTGCCATTGAAGCCGGCCGGTGGCCAGGTCGAGGGTGTGCAGCCGACCGTCGTTCAGCGCCACGTAGACCCGGCCGTCGGCGACGGCCATGGTGCTCATGCCCCGGCCCAGGCCGTCCGGCACCGAGGAGGTCCACCGGCTGCGGCCCGTACTCGCCTCCACGGCGACGACCCGGTCGTTGTCGAGGAGGCAGAGCGTCCCGTCGGCGACCGGGGCGGGCCGGACACCGGGGTGGCCGAGATCGTCACGCTGCCAGAGCACCCGGCCGGTCGCCGCGTCCAGGGCGGAGACGGTCGAGGCGGCACCGGTCGAGGCAGAGGCGGTCGAAGTGGCGCCGGTCGGGGCGGAGGCAGCGGAAGTGGACAGGTAGAGGACGCCCTCGTGGACCACGGGCCGGTCGACGAGCTTGCCGACGGCGGGCTGCTCCCAGCGCCGCTCACAAGTCTTCGCGTCGAGGGCGGAGATCCCGCCTGCGGGGGCGGCGAGGTACACGGTGCCGCCCGCGATCGCCGGCCCGCAGGCGGCCTCCAGCGGGCCGGCCCACCGGGCCTCGCCGGTCGCCGCGTCGTAGGAGTGGACGCGGCCGTCGCAGGTCACGAACACGTCCCCGCTGACGGTGGGGCCGTCCGTCCATCCGGACAGGTAGCCCCCCGGCGCGGGCACGGCCCATCGGACGGCTCCGGACGCGGCGTCCAGGGCGTGGACGTGGGAGTCGGTGGTCACGCAGACCAGTCCGTCGCCTGCGGCGATCGGCCAGCCGAAGTTGCTGTCGGCGGGATTGTGCGAGGTGACCTTGGCGCTCCAGCGCGGGGTGCCGGTCCGCAGGTCGAGGGCGCTGACCGTGCCGTCGAAGTCCGCGACGTAGAGGTCGGGCTGCGGGGTGGCCGACAGGGCGACCCGGCTGCCGGTACCGGTCCTGCTCCAGACGCGGTGGCCGGTGTCGGCGTCCCGCCGCGCCCACCAGCCGATGCCCCCGACGGTGACGGCGGCCCCCGCCACACCGGCGACGCCCAGCAGCATGCGCCTGCGGCTGACGTGGGGGCGGACGGGATCGGTCTGCGATTCGTTCGAGGTCACACCGAAGGTGACCGTCTGCGCCCGCCGCCGGTTCCACCGCGCGGGCGAGCTTCACAAAAGGCGCCGAGAAGGGCGGCCAGGATGCGGCCGGGATTCTGAAGGCTGTGCGCAGGAAGTCGGACCGGCCGACTTCCTGCGCGGGGACTCAGGTCAGTCGCTTGAAGCTTCGCGGCCGGGTCATCCGATCAGCTTGCCGGGCTCGTCGAGCCACACGTGCTGTTCACCGGTCGGCGTCATCGTCACGCCGAAGCGGGTGAGGTCCGGTTCGCCGTCGGCCAGCCATCCCCGGCGGGCGCGGACGATCTCGTCCCACAGGCGGCGGGGCCCGGCCTGCTGGACGGCGTCGGCGGCGCCCCAGTCGTGGTGGCGGACGGACGCCCAGGAGCCGACGCCGTCGGAGAGCTGCATGCGGTAGGTGCCGCCGGGGTCCGTGTCGTCCCAGGTGTGGTGATACCGAACGCCGGGCACCCGGAGGCCGATGGCGAACGCCACGTCCACGTTCTCCAGCGCCAGCTCCGGGTCGATCGGCGACGAGCCCCGGTGGATCGGCCGGTCGGTCGGTTCGGTCACCGGGTGGGGGCGCTGGCTGCGGACCCACATGAAGCTGACGTTGTCCACGAACCTGCCGTGGGAGGGCTCCCCCGGACCGCCGACCACCAGGCGCAGGAGTCCGGCGTTGGCGTAGGGCGTGCCCCAGGGGGTGACGATCACGCCGCCGGGGCGGGTCTGTTCGAGCCAGGCACGCGGCAGTCGGCGAACCGCCGCCGTGGAATGGACGCGATCGTAAGGCGCCCGGAGGGGCTGGCCTTCGAGGCCGTCGCCGGTCGAGCAACTGGGGTGGAAGCCTGCTGCGGTGAGTCGTCGGGCCGCTGCGGCGGCGACCGCTCGATCCACCTCCACGGTGGTCACGTGGGCGTCGCCGAGCCTGGCGGAGAGGAGCGCGCTCGTCCATCCGGTGCCGGTGCCGATGTCGAGCACGGTGTTCCCGTCGACCACGTCCAGGTGCCGGAGCATCCGCGCGACGAGGGACGGCATGGAGGCCGAGGAGGTGGCGATGCCCGGCCCGGTATCCAGGCCGTCATCGATCTGGGTGACCACCACCTCGTCGGCGTTCACCAGGGCCCACCAGGCGTCCGGGTGGTCGGTCCGGGTGATCAGGCCGTAGCCGGTCGGCCTGTCGCCGTCCGGGGCCCAGACGGAGTCCGGGACGAAGGAAGAGCGCGGGGCACGCTCGAACGCGCCCCGCCACCCCTCGCCCAGTGCCCCCGCTGATTCCATTCGGGTCAGCAACTGTGCGTAGTCGTCCATCAGTTAGCGCTCACTTCTTCGGCGGCGTCACGGGCTTGGTCCACTGACCGTCGGACTCCTTCGGGGACTGCTTCTTGTCCCCGTCCTCGCCACCCTTGCCGTCTCCGTGCTCGCCCATTCCGGCTCCTCTCGATCGGTGCCGGTCATTCGGGTGCCGGCAAGGTCCTGTCCAGCACGGTAGAGGCCCAACCTTGCTGGCGTGAGCGGCATTTCTCCGTATTTCTCCTGTGCGCGGCGAGGCTTCCGCAGGTTTCTCAGGTGGCTGCCAGTGCCAGCGTCGAGCGCGCACGGGCGATCAGCCGGTGTGCCGCGGGGCCGTACACCGCAGCATCGTGCAGCTTGCCCCAGACCTTCCGGTACAGCGCGATGTCGACGGGTTCATCGAGCCACAGCTCGGCGTTCCACGTCTCGACGATCGTGAGCCTGTCGTCGTAGATCCAGAAACCGTGCTTGGGAATGACTGTCACCGGAGCCCCGAGCGGAACGATCCCCACCTCAACCGTGTCGAGCCCCAGCAGGCCGCCCAGTCGGTCGAGTTGAGCGGCCAGGACGTCGGGCGGACAGATCTGCACGTACAGTGCGGCCTCGGACATGATGAAGCGGAAGCGCTTCCCTCGCTGGTAGAGGGACTCCTGGCGCTTCAGCCGGGCACATACTCCTTCCTCGATGTCACGCGGCCCGTCATCCAGATCGGTTGCGTGAGTCAGGACGTGGCGGGCGTATTCCGCGATCTGGAAAATGTCCGGGATGATGGCAGGTTCGTAGCCGGTGGTCACCGCCGTCTCCCGGCCGTGCCTGACTCCGGCTTCCTCGCGCACCCGGTACCCGCCGGCCAGCACCCGCTTCCATCCCCGATAGCGGGACTCCAGGCCTTGCAGCCTGCCTTTCAACTCGGCGGCGGCCTCCGGACGCCCCAATGCTTCGGCCCACGCGTGAAGATCCGCGGGAGTGGCCGTCTGCTTGCCGTTCTCCAGCTTCGAAATCTTCGACGCCGGCCAGCCCAGTCGTCCGGCGAGGTCGCGGCCGTTCACGCCCGCCTCGGTGCGCAACTCCCGTAGCCGCACACCGAGAGACAGCCGGGCCTGCTGAAAATCGGTACTCACCACCCGGAGGCTACCTGTCGACCGAACTCGCACGTCGGAACCGCGAAGTGCCGTGCGGCATCGCAGGCTTGGCGCTCGGCAAGCACTGCGGGGGTGACCGTGCAGTCGTGGAGGTGACGGGCTCGGGTTTCGCAGAGGGCGCCGAGGAGGGAGGCCAGGAGGTTGAAGGTCAGGAGGCCTAGCATCGGCGGCGGTCCCGCTCACGCTTGTACTCGCGGAGGAGGGCGAGGAGGTTGATGAGGGTGCTCGCCGGGATGTTGCCGAGGGAGACGAGGGCGCGGCCGTCGAGGTTGGTCTCGCCGGCCTGGGCGGAGGGCCAGAGGAGCCCGAACTCGCGACCCTCGGTCCGGAGTTCGACGATGAGTCCGGTGATCTGGCGGGCCGTGAGGTGGCGCAGCGCCGGATCGGCCGGGTGGATGGGGTGGTGGGCGATCACGCGACACCGTCCAACTCGAACCAAACGATTTTGCCCAGCTTCAGGGGGTCGACGCCCCAGCGGTGGGTGAGGCCGGCGACCAGCTGGAGGCCCCGGCCGGACTCGGCGAGCGGGCACGGCGTTCGCTGCTCGGGGAGGGCGGAGGAGCGGTCCGCGACGGTGACGCGGAGGGTGTTGGAGAGGGGGTCGGAGAGGAAGTGGATGAGGACGACGGGGGAGGTCGTCTCGCCGTGACGCCAGGCATTGACGATCAGTTCGACGAGGGCGAGCTCGGCGTCCGCGATGGAGGAGGAGGGCCAGCCGACGCGGGCCATGCCGTCGCGGAGGGTGTCGCGAGCGAGGGTGAGGGAGGGGGAGTTGAGGTTACGCACGATGTCTCCCAGTGACGGAGATGGGTGCTCTTCAATGCCCGAGCGGCACTACCGACAATCCGCTCGGTGAGCGGTGCATCACAGACTGTAGGGCATGCGATAGCAAATTTGCTAGCGAGGCCAGGAAGATATGCCTATCTGCTCGCTGGACTCGCCACACACCGACGATGGATGCTGGGAAGATGCCACCTACCCCAACCGCACGCCGCAAGCGCGTCGGCATCGAGCTGCGAAAGATGCGAGAGGCCGCCGGACGCACAGCTGGAGACGCTGCCGCCGTTCTCGGGCTGGACCGGAGCAAGGTCACGCTGATCGAACAAGGCGCCTACCCGGTCAGCGCTGAACGGGTGCTTGCGCTCGCCGCCGAGTACGAGGAGGCCGACTCTGCGTACGTCGACGCCGTCGCCGAGATGGCCGCCGACCGCACCAAGGGGTGGTGGGAGGAGCACAGAGGGCTCGTCCCACCAGGGATTCTTGAGATCTCCGAAGTTGAACACTATTCCAGCGCGTTGGTGACGTATCAGATCTGCCATGCGCCCGGGCTCATGCAGACCGAGGAGACAGCTCGCGCGATCTTCCGAGAGGTCTATCCTCCGCTGCGGCCACTGAACATCGAAGCGCGAGTCGAGAACCGGATGCGGCGAGCAGAGCTCCTGACACGCAGCGATCCACTGGAATACGAAGCAATCGTGCACGAGGCCGCGCTGCGCATGGAGTTCGGGGGAACGGCTGTCGCCAGAGAGCAGCTGAAGCAGTTGCTCGTGCTCTCGGAGGCCCCCAACGTGACACTGCGCGTATTGGAGTTCAGGGCCGGCGGATTCAAGGGTGCGGGCCACGCCGTGCTGTATGCAAGCGGGCCGGTACCCCGCCTCGATACGGTCCAGCTTGACTCCGTAGGATCGCCAGCGTTCCTGACCGAGATGAACCAGCTGGAGAACTACCGGAACATCATCGGGGCGATGCGTGATCGCGCGCTCGATCCATCGGCCTCCCGTGACGTGATCTCCAGCATCATGAACAGCCTGTGAGGGATCCCGTGGAATGGCGAAAGCCCAGTGCCTGTGGCGACGGCAATAACTGCCCAGAGGTCGCCATCACCTCCGACGCCGTCTACGTCCGCAGCAGTCTGCTCCCCGACGCCATCGCCCAACTCACCCCCACCGAATGGCGCGACCTCGTCTCCGCCATCCGCGCCGGCGAGTTCGACGTCTGATCCACCACGCAGGGCGGGCCGTTCGTCGAACGGCCCGCCCTGGCCGTCCCCTTGAGCCCCTTCCGCCCCTGCTAACCCAGCAGTCCGATAACCCCATATTCACAAGACGGCCTGATCCCACCGCTCCCCAACCACCCCCGTACGACCATCGGTTTGCCGCCGAGGAGGGCCGGGGTAGTGCCGAGGAGTTCGCACTCCCACGGACTCCAAGTCCGGTGCGAGCGCTGATTGTTAGACATTGCGAAGGGATATATCCATGAACAGGACCCTCCGGAGCGCCCTCGTGGCAGTCGCCGCCGTCGGCGCCCTCGGCGCCGCCGCTGCCGCTCCCGCCATGGCCGCAGGCACCGCGCCGGCCCAGCCGACGGCCCGGGTGCAGGCACAGCTCAGCAACCCGAAGACGGTCAAGGCCGACGACTTCAACAAGGCCCGCGACATCCTGATCAAGGCGGGCAGCAAGACGGCCGAGAAGACCCACCCGTCCCACGGCGTCAAGGACGTCCCCGTCTCCTACGGCACGAGCCTGCTCGCCGAGGCCCGCGACGAGTTCCGCGCGGCGGACAAGAACCTGCCCGAGAAGGACAAGCAGTCCGGCATGTCGCACGCCCACTACAAGGCCGTCCACGACGCGGCCAAGAAGATGGGCATCGACACCTGGTAACCCCGCCCGGGCCCTCGCGCGGCCTCCCCGCCGCGCGAGGGCCTACCGCCCCCCCAGCTCTACCGGGGCGTCGGGCCCTGCCGGCTCGGCCGGCCGTCCGGGTCGAGGGTGAACACCACGGTCTCGGTCCCCTTCACCCCGGTCACCGCGATCCGGTCCGGCCCGGACCAGTCGACCCTGCCGAACTCGCCGCCACGGATGTCCCATTCGCCCAGTTCCCAGTGGCGGGCGGACCAGCCGCTGCCGGTCAACAGCTCGACCCGGTAGATCGGGTCGATCGAGAAGGCGACGTCGGTCACGGTCAGCACGCGGTCCGGGCGCTCCGGGTGGCTCTTCCGGCTGACGGGCTGCCCGTCGCGGTCGAGCAGCAGCGACAGGAGCACGGCCAACCCCCCGAGGAAGACGAGTGACACCAGGGCGGCCGCGCAGCCGACCTGCGACCACCAGGTGCGGAACTCGAACTGGATCACCAGCGAGACCACGGCCAGCACGACGGTGGCGCCGAGCAGCGGCAGCGGGTGGTTGAGCCAGCGCTCGACCTCCACCAGCCCACCTGAGAACGAGGCCTGATAGCCCGGCAGATAGACGAGGAGCGCCGCCAGCGCCACACCTCTGAGCCACCACACGATCCGCTTGCGACGTGCCGCCGTCATGCGCCCCTCCCCAGGGTGAGCCTTTGCCCGGACTTTACTACCGGATGTCCGGCGGTTGGGGCTCCGGTCGGCTCCGGCCCAGGCCCGGGGCGTCCACCACTACCGGCCACGACTCAGGACCGGCCACGACGCGGTACCGGCCACGACGCCGAGAGGCCCGGGCGGACATCGCTGTCCTCCCGGGCCTCCCGCTACCGGCCGTACCCCCGTCACCGCCGGTAGAAGACGCTCCTCGACCAGAAGTAGCCGATCAGCGTCAGCCCGGTGCACCACGCCAGCGCGCTCCAGGCGCTGTTGCCGATCGGGGTGCCCATCAGCAGCCCCCGCAGGGTCTCGATGATCGGCGTGAACGGCTGGTACTCGGCGAACCACCGCAGGGCGGTCGGCATCGAGTCGGGCGGGACGATGGCGCTGCCGATGAAGGGCAGGAACTGAATCGGCATCGGCAGGTTGCTGGCGCTCTCCACCGTCTTGGCGACCAGCCCGATGCCCGCCGATATCCAGGTCAGCGCGATGGTGACGAACAGCAGCAATCCGACGGCCGCCAGCCATTCCACCAGCCCGGCGTTGGGCCGGAAGCCCATCGCGAGGGCCGCGCCGACCACCAGGACCAAGCCGAGCATGGTCTGTATCACGCTGCCGACCACGTGCCCGGCCAGGAAGGCCGAGCGCGATATCGCCATCGTGCGGAAGCGGTTGACGATGCCTTCCGTCATGTCGACGCAGACCCCGATCGCCGTGACCAGCGACCCCGAGGCCGCCGCCATCAGCAGGATGCCGGGCGTCACGTAGTCGATGTAGCTGCCGCCGCCGATGCCCGCGCCGAGCGCGCCGCCATAGGCGTAGTTGAACAGCAGCAGCATCATCACCGGCATGATCACGACTGCGAAGGTCAGGGACGGGTACCGCAGCGCGTGCTTGAGGTTGCGCCGCAGCATGGTCAGCGAGTCACTGACCGCGTAGCTCACCGAAGCGCTCATCGGACGCCCTCTCCCGTCAGCGTGAGGAACACGTCGTCCAGATCGGCCGTCTCCACGACCAGCGACTCGGCCCGGACCGAGGCGTTGTCGAGCGCGTCCAGCACCGCCTTCACGGTGACCACGGAGTTGTCCCCCGGGATGTCCAGCCGCAGCGCCTCGGTGTCGACCACCGCGTAGTCGAACAGTCCGGCGGCAGCCCCCAGTTGGGCCGCGTCCGCGAACTGGAGCCGGATCCGCCCGCCGGGGACGATCCGCTTCAGCTCGTCCGCCGTGCCCTCGGCGACGATCCGCCCGCCGTCCAGGACGGCGATCCGGTCGGCGAGTTCGTCGGCCTCCTCCAGGTACTGGGTGGTGAGGAAGATCGTCACCCCATGGTCGGCGACCAGCCCCCGGATGATCTCCCACATCGTCCGCCGACTGCGCGGGTCCAGCCCGGTGGTCGGCTCGTCGAGGAAGATCACCCGCGGATCGCCGACCAGCGTCATCGCCAGGTCGAGCTTGCGCCGCATGCCGCCGGAGAAGGTGACGACCGGCTTGCGCGCCGCCTCCGTGAGGTCGAACCGCCGCAGCAGATCCTCGGCCCGCCTCCGCCCCTCCCGACGGGGGAGGTGGTTGAGGTCCGCCATCAGCAGCAGGTTCTCCTCGGCGGTGAGCAGGTTGTCCACCGCCGAGAACTGGCCGGTGACACCGATCGCCGCCCGCACCCCGGAGGCCTGCTCGACCACGTCGTGCCCGGCCACCCGGGCCACCCCGCCGTCGGCCGGGATCAGGGTGGAGAGGATCTGCACGGTGGTGGTCTTGCCGGCGCCGTTCGGCCCGAGCAGGGCGAACACGCTGCCCGCCGGAATCTCCAGGTCGATGCCGTTCAGCACGGCCTTGTCGCCGTAGGACTTGGTCAGTCCGACTGCCGAGATCGCCGCCATCACGCCCTCCGGATCACGACGTCGCCGAGCTGGGTGCGGCCGCGGACCTCGACGGTCTCCCGAGCGTCGCCCGGACCCTGCGTCGCACCGAGGGCGTTGCGCACGGTGCCGACCTTGCTGTGCACGTCGAGCCAGGCGGCCGTGCCCTCCGCGATGCCGACCTCCAAGTCCCCCAGGGAGGTCTGCATGGTGATCTGGCCGCGCACCACCCGGCCGATCCGGATCGGGCCGTGCGCCGTCTTGGCGTCCACCCCCGCGTGGGCGGTGCCGACCTCGATCCGGCCGAAGGAGGAGCTGGCCTTGAGCGCCCCGTGGACCTCACGGACCTCCGTGTCGCCGTTGCTGTTCTTGACCGTCAGCGTGCCCCCGACCGTGCCGACCGCGACCCGGCCGAGCCCGGAGACCTCCGCGTCCCCGTCGACCGAGTCCACCCGGACCTCCCCGTGGTCGGTCTTGAGCCGCGCGCTCGCGGCCTGCTCGACCTGGATCCGGCCGAGCGAGGTCTTCAGCCGGCAGTCGCCGAGCGGGCCCTCGGCGACGAAGGTGGCCATCGGGGCGTCGGCGTTGACCTCGGAGCCCGCCGGCAGCTCGATCAGGATGTCGATCGAGCCGATCCGGCCGAACGGCGAGCGCTTCTTCGGGCCCTTGAGGGTGAACCGGCCGCCGGCGTAGTCGACCTGGGTCTGCTGGGCGGCCTTGACGTCCGCCTCCTCGGCGGGGTTGGCGGGCTTGACCTCGACCACGGTGTCGGTGCGCTTGCTCGCGCTGATCCGCACCGAGCCGATCTCGAATTCGAGGGTGGCGGAGATCGGTCCGTCGGTCTCGTACGTAGGCATGGCTGTCCCGTCCTCTTGACTCTGATGGGTGTTCCCGCTGGTCGGAGCGGGGGTGACGTCGTTGCGGATGGAGCGCGGATGGAGCGGATGGAGCGGGTCTGGCAGGCGGAGCGGATGGAGCGGGCGGAAGCGTCAGTGGACCCAGCCGGTGAAGCCCTGGCCGCCGCGGCGCGGGCGGACCGTCGGCTGGGGGGCCGGTGCGGCGGCCGGGCGGGCGGCCGGCTCGCCGGCCTCCAGCGCGCCGGCGACGGCCCGGACCAGCCAGGCGTTGAGGGAGAGGCCCTCCTGCCCGGCGGCCTCCTCCGCCCGGGCCTTGAGGTGGGCGGGCAGGCGCAGGTTGATCCGGGCGGTGCCCGTCTCGTCCGACTCCGGCACCACTGGCGGCGCCACTGGCACCACCGATGCCACCATCGGCGCCATCGGTGGCACCACGGGCGGCACATCACCGTGGAAGGCGTCGGTGCCGGGCGGTACGGTGACCACGAACTCGGGATCGAGCCCGCGCAGCCGCACGTCCACCGAGCCGGGGGCGAGCTCGCGGGTCACTTCGCCCATCGCGGCCGAGAGCGCGTTGAGCAGGGTGAGCCGCACGGCCGAATCCAGCGGCAGCGTCAGCCGCTCGGCCAGCGCGCGGGCTTCGTCCCCGCCCGTGCCCGCGGCCACCGCGAGCTCGTTCCGAAGGTTTTCGACGTACGGCGTGAGGTCCATGGCTTCAGCATGGCACAGCAGTGGTGCCATGTCGAGCCATTAATGGCGCCACTTTGGCACCATGTCCGAATGGGGACAGAAAACCGCCCCGCCGGCAGCTGCCGGCGGGGCGGTTCACGGGGCACTTCACAGGGCGTCCACCAGGGCGGACGCCGGGAATCAGGCCTTCCAGCCCGCCAGGTACGCGTCGATCTCGCCCGCCAGCCGCGCCTTGCCCGCCACGTCCAGGAAGGACGCCTCGACCGCGTTGCGCGCCAGCGCCGCCACCCCGGACTCGTCCAGGCCCAGCAGCCGCGCCGCGACGGCGTACTCGGCGTTGAGGTCGGTGCCGAACATCGGCGGGTCGTCGCTGTTGATGGTGACCAGCAGCCCGGCGTCCACCATCCGCTTGATCGGGTGCTCCTCGATCCGCTCCACCGCCCGGGTGGCGATGTTGGAGGTCGGGCAGACCTCCAGCGGGATCCGGTGCTCGCCCAGGTGGTCCAGCAGCGCCGGGTCCTTCACCGACTGCGTGCCGTGCCCGATGCGCTCGGCGCCGAGCACCCGGATCGCGTCCCAGACCGTCTCCGGCCCGGTGGTCTCGCCCGCGTGCGGGACGCTGCGCAGGCCGGCCGCCCGCGCCCGGTCGAAGTAGGGCTTGAACTGCGGGCGCGGCACGCCGATCTCCGGGCCGCCGAGGCCGAAGCTGACCAGGCCCTCGGGGGCCAGGTCGACGGCGAGCCGGGCGGTCTCCTCGGCGGCCTCCAGGCCGGCCTCGCCGGGGATGTCGAAGCACCAGCGCAGCACGACCCCGAGCTCCTTCTCGGCGCGCAGCCGGGCGTCCTCGATCGCCTCCATGAAGGCGACGTCCGGGATGCCCCGCTTGACCGAGGAGTACGGGGTGATGGTCAGTTCGGCGTACCGGATGTTCTGGCGCGCCATGTCCTCGGCCACGCCGTAGGTGAGCGCGCGGACGTCCTCGGCGTCGCGGATCAGGTCCACGACGCTCAGGTAGACGTCGATGAAGTGCGCGAAGTCGGTGAAGGTGAAGTACTCGGCGAGCGCCGCCGGGTCGACCGGCACCTTCGAGCGGCCGCGGTGGCGGGCCGCCAGCTCGGCGACGACGCGCGGCGAGGCCGAGCCCACGTGGTGGACGTGCAGCTCCGCCTTGGGCATCCCGGCGATGAACGCCTCGATGCCCCCCTGGCCACTGGGGTTTCCGATCCGACTTCCGTCCGGCTGGACCACGGTGGTTCCCTACTTCCTCTACGCGCGTACCGACAGGTGCTGGCAAGGATAGGCCGCCCCGGGGTCAGCCTCCGAGAGCGGTCGCGACGGTGTGGATGAGCAGCCCGGCCATGGCGCCGACCACGGTGCCGTTGATCCGGATGAACTGCAGGTCGCGGCCCACGTTGGCCTCGATCTTGCGGGAGGCGTCGTCGGCGTCCCAGCCCGCCACCGTCTCGGAGATCAGCGAGGTGATCTCGGCGCGGTAGGTGTCGACCAGGTACTGGGCGGCGTCCTGGAGCCAGCCGTCCACCTTGGCCTGGAGCTTGGCGTCGGTCGCCAGGCGCGCGCCGAAGCTGCTCACGCCCTCGCGGATACGCCGGCGCAGTTCGCTGTCCTCGTCCTCGGCCGCGTTCACCACCAGGGTGCGGACGGCCGCCCAGGTGGAGGCGATCAGGTCCTGCACCTCGGGCCGGGCCAGCAGCTCCACCTTGGCCCGCTCCACCCGGGCGATGGTCTCCGGGTCGGTCTGCAGTTCGGTCGCGAAGTCGGCGAGGAAGTTGTCGATGGCGCCGCGGGCCGGGTGGTCCGGGTCGTCCCGGATGTCGGTGACGAACCGCATCAGCTCCTTGTAGACCCGCTCGCCGACCTGGTTGTCGAGGAACTTGGGCGTCCAGCCCGGGGTCTTCTGGGTGACCCGCTGGACCACCTCCTCGTGGTTGGCCGTCAGCCAGCCGTGCGCCCGGACGGCCACCAGGTCGACCACGCCGTGGTGCCCGCCGTCCGCGACCACCTTGCCCAGCATCCGGCCCATCGGCTCGGCCACCGAGGTGGCCGCCGCCCGCCTGGTCACCGCCTCGGCGACGACCGCCTGCACGTCGTCGTCCCGGAGCACCGCGAGCACCCCGCGCAGCGCCGCCGAGGCCTCCTTGGTGACCCGCTCGGCGCTGCCCGGCGCGGCCAGCCACTCCCCCAGCCGCCGGGCGATGCCCAGCGACGCGAGGCGGCCGCGCACCACGTGACCGGAGAGGAAGTTGTCGCCGACGAAGTCGCCGAGCGAGCGCCCGAAGGCGTCCTTCTTGGTCGGGATGATCGCGGTGTGCGGGATCGGCAGGCCCAACGGGCGGCGGAACAGCGCCGTCACCGCGAACCAGTCGGCCAGCGCGCCGACCATGCCCGCCTCGGCGGCCGCCGCCACGTACCCGGCCCAGGAGCCGGCGCCGGCCGCCTTGGCCCAGGTGGCGAGGGCGAAGACCAGGCTCGCGAAGGCCAGCAGGCCGGTCGCGATGGTCTTCATCCGGCGGACGCCATGTCTCTTCTGCTCGTCGGCGGCGGTGAACCGGACCCCGGGGCCCGTACCGCTGAAGGCTTCGTCACTCACCCCGCCAGTCTGCCCGCTGCCCGGCGCGGGTGAGAGCGCGCCCCGCGATCACGCGCCTGGTTGCGCGCCCGGGCACGCCTCGCGCGCAGCCAGGCGCACGCCCTGTGCCCGCCCACTCACGCCGCGTGCGGTACGCCGTGCCCGCCGACGCGGCGAGCCGCACGCCCGCCAGAGCCTGAACCCTCACCCCTCAGGCCCCGCCCAACATGGTCACGCCCCGCCCAGCACGATCCGCCGCACCCCCTCGACCGCCCACACCGCCGGATCCGTGCACCGCCGCCCGTCCAGCAGCACCCGCACCCCCGGCAGGTCCTCCGGCGCCAGCCCCCGGTACTCCGGGTGGTCCGCCTGGAGCACCGCCGCCACCACCGGCTCCCCCTCGTACGGAGGCAGCCCGAGCGCCGCCAGTTCCCCGCCCCCGTACAGCGGATCGCTGACGTACGGCCGCGCCCCCGCCGCCCGCACCGCCTCGACCAGCGGGAACACCCCCGAGTACGCCGTCTCCTTGACCCCGCCCCGGTACGCCGCCCCGAGCACCAGCACGCCCTGCCCGGCGATCCCGCCCGCCAGCGCGCCGTCCAGCACCCCGACCGCGTACCCGGGCATCTCCAGGTTGGCCTCCCGGGCGGCCCGCACGACCGTCGCACCCGGGTCGTTCCACAGGTACAGCCGCGGGTACACCGGGATGCAGTGCCCGCCGACCGCGATGCCGGGCCGGTGCAGGTGGCTGTACGGCTGCGAGTTGCACGCCTCGGCGATCTCCGCGAAGTCCACCCCGACCCGGTCGGCGTACCGGGCGAACTGGTTGGCGAGCGCGATGTTGACGTCCCGGTAGGTGGTCTCGGCGAGCTTGGCGAACTCCGCCGCCTCCACCGAGGCCAGCTCCCAGACGCCGTTGGGCCGGGGCAGGTCGGGGCGCGGGTCGAAGTCCAGCGCGGCCCGGTAGAACTCGGCGCCGCGCCGGGTCGAGGCGGCGTCCACGCCGCCGACCAGCTTGGGGTAGCGCCGCAGGTCGGCGAAGACCCGCCCGGTGCGGACCCGCTCCGGGCTGAACACCAGCGCGAAGTCCGCCCCGGCGGCCAGCCCGGAGCCGGCCGCCAGCCGGGGCGCCCAGCGGCCCCGGGTGACGCCGACCGGCAGGGTGGTCTCGTAGCTGACCAGGGTGCCCCGGCGCAGCCCGGCGGCGACGGCGTCGGTGGCCGCGTCGAGCAGGCCGAAGTCCGGGGTGCCGTCGGCGGCGGTGACCAGCGGGACGACCAGCACCACGGCCTCGGCGGCGGCGACGGCGGCCGTGGTGTCGGTGGTGGCCCGCAGCCGCCCTTCGACGACCACCCGCTTCAGCGCCTCGTCCAAACCCGCCTCCCGGGGGAACGGCGGCACGCCCTGGTTGACGCTGCGGACGACCCCGGGGGCGATGTCCGCCCCCGTCACCCGGTGCCCCTTCAACGCGAACTGCACGGCCAGCGGCAGGCCCAGCTTGCCCAGCCCGACCACGCAGACGTCCATCGCCCCGCTCATCCCCGCACCCCGTTCATCCTCGCGTCCCGTTCATCCCCGCACCCTGCTCATCCCCGCGTCCCCTCTCCTCCGGGGCGCCCAGCCTCCGGGATCCCCGGCCTCCGGGCCCCCCGCTCACCCCCGGCCCCCGTTCACCGTGTTGGCGAGCCGGCGCCACACCGGGTAGCGCCGCAGCCCGCGCCGCAACTGGGCCGGCACGGCGCCGCGCCACACCTGCTGGGCCAGGTTGAGCGACGGAACCTCCACCGGCAGCCGCACCGGCTCCTCGCCCAGCAGGAACAGCTCGTCCGGCAGGCCCAGCCGGGCGTCCCGGAACGCCGGGTAGCCCGCGTAGTGCCGCCGCCCGTCGACGACCACCGGCGGGTCGCCGTGCGCGGCCTCGTACCGGATCAGGTCCCGCAGCGCCTCCGGCCGGACGGCGGCGGCGAGTTCGAGCCGCAGCCGCTCGGCGACGGGCAGCCGCTGGTAGACCGCGCGGGCGCCGAAGCGCTCGATCAGCCGGCCGACCTCGGCGCAGACCTGCTCCTGCACGGTGCCGTCGAGCAGCAGGAAGTCGTCCTGGAGCAGCCGCGGCACGTCCCACGCGAAACTGCGGGCCCGGATCGCGTCCAACTCCCCGCCGGGCGCGGCCAGATCGGCGGCGACCTGCTGCAACGCCGCGATCCCGCGCAGCCGGTCCAGCACCCCGGCCCGCTGGGTGACGTTGCCCAAGTCCTGGCGCAGCACCAGGAAGTAGCAGTCGTAGTCGGCGAGGACGGACACCCGGCCCGCCCGCAGGCAGGCCTCCAGGGTGAACGGCTGGTCCGAGAAGACCTTCAACTCCTCGTCGCGGCGCAGCCCGTGGCGCCGGACGAGGTCCATCCGGAACAGCTTGGTGTCGGACAGCGCCCAGGCCAGCGCCGAGTCGGTGAAGCCGACGGACTCGGCGTTGGCGTGGAAGATCCCCTGCGGCACCAGCCGCCCGTTCACCCCGACCTGCTTGGGCACCAGCACGTCCGAACCCCAGGCGTCGGCCGCCGTGACCAGCCGCTCCAGCGCCTCGGCGCCGAGCCAGTCGTCCGCGCCGAGGAACAGCACGTAGCGGCCGCGGGCCAGTGCCAGGCCCCGGTTGGTGGGGGCCGCCGGGCCGCCCGAGTTGGGCTGGTGCACCACCCGGAACAGCCCTGGGTGGCGGGCGGCGTAGTCGTCCAGGACGGCCTCGCCGCCGTCCGTGGAGCCGTCGTCGACGACCACCACCTCCAGCCGCCCGGGCGCCAGGGTCTGCCCGACCAGCGAGTCCAGGCAGGCGGTGAGGTAGGGCATGGTGTTGTAGACCGCGACCACCACGGTCACATCGGGTCCGGTCATCGAGAAGCGCTGCCCTCCGGTGTGCTGTTCGCCGAGCGATGCAACGTCAACTCGGCTGCCCGCCGGGGAGTCACGTGCCCTCCCCGGACGGGTGACAGCGACCGGACACACGTTCAGCGTTCGGGAGGGTCAGCCGATCGCCACCTCCGTGTACATCCGCGCGATCACGTCCTCGATCGCCGGCTCGCGCACCGACAGGTCCACCAGCGGATAGCGCGCGGCCACCGCCGCCACGATCGGCGCGGCGCTCTGCTGCGCCGGGAAGGCCAGCCACTGCCGGGGCCCCTCGACCTTCACCACCCGGGCGCCGGCCACCTCGATCGCGGGCCGGGCCTCGGCCAGGTCGACCACCAGGGTGCGCTCGCTGCGCCCGGTGGCGTGCAGGCCGTCCAGCCCGCCGTCGTAGACGACCCGGCCGTGGTCGATCACCATCACCCGGCCGCAGAGCTGCTCGATGTCGGTCAGGTCGTGCGTGGTGAGCAGCACGGTGGTGCCCCGGTCCCGGTTCACCTCGCGCAGGAACTCGCGCACCTTCCCCTTGCTGACCACGTCCAGGCCGATGGTCGGCTCGTCCAGGTAGAGCACCTGCGGGTCGTGCAGCAGCGCCGCCGCGAGGTCGCCGCGCATCCGCTGGCCGAGCGAGAGCTGGCGGACGGGGGTGTCCAGCAGCCCTTCCAGGTCGAGCAGTTCGACGCAGCGGGCGAGGTTCTCGCGATATCGGCGGTCGGGGATGCGGTAGATCCGGCGGGCGAGTTCGAAGGAGTCGCACAGCGGGAGGTCCCACCAGAGCGTGGTGCGCTGGCCGAAGACGACGCCGATCCGGCGGGCCAGCGCGACGCGTTCGCGGGCCGGGTCCACTCCGGCGACGCGCAGCCGCCCGCCGCTGGGCACGAGGATGCCGGTGAGCATCTTGATGGTGGTGGACTTGCCGGCGCCGTTGGGGCCGATGTAGCCGACGCACTCGCCGGCCTCGACGGTGAAGCTCAGCCCATCCACCGCGCGCACCTCGCGCTTGACCCGGCTGAAGCGGCCGGTGCGGGCCCGCACGGTGAAGGTGCGGCGGACGTCCTCGAGTTCGATCAGTGCCATGGGGGTTCCTTGCGTAGGAGGGGGGTTCAGCTACCGGTGCCCCGGTAGGTTCAGCTGCCGGTGCCGCGGTAGGCGCGCAGTCCGGCCCGCCAGGCGAGCCCGGCGGCGGCGACGCAGAGCGCGGCGGCGAGCGGGGAGGCGTACTGGAAGGCGGTGGGCAGGCCGAGCGGGTCGGGCCGGCCGAGGATGTGCAGGGCGGGCAGCCAGTTGACGAAGGCCAGCGGGACGCCGAAGACCACGCCGGCCACCAGTTCCTTGGCGAAGATGGTCGGCGGGTAGTGCAGCAGGGTCGCGCCGCCGTAGGTGAAGGAGTTCTGGATCTCCTTGGACTCGCCCCACCAGAACTGCACGGTCGCGCCGCCGACGTAGATCGCGCCGAAGATGACGCTGCCGCAGACCAGCAGGGCGGGCACCAGCAGCACGCGGTCCCAGGTCCAGTGCACGTCCAGGGTGGCCAGTGACCAGGCGAGCACGGCCAGGGCCTGGATCGGGCGGCCGAGCCGGCGCAGCGAGAAGCGTTCGGCGCACAGTTGGGCGAGCGCGGGCGCCGGCCGGATCAGCATGGTGTCCAGCGATCCGTTGACGATCCGCACGCCGAGGCCCTCGACCGAGCCGACCAGCAGGTTGGCCACGCCGAGGGCGAAGGTCGCGGTGCCGTAGAGGAACGCGATCTCCGGCAGGCGCCAGCCGCCCAGCTGGTCGGTGTGCCGGAACATCAGCACCAGGACGACGAAGTCCAGCGAGTGCGTGGCGAGGCTGGCCACCAGGTTCAGGGCGAAGGAGGCCCGGTAGGCCATCATCGAGCGCATCCACATCCGGGCGCACAGCCACCAGGAGCGGACCGCCCACGCGGTGCGGGGCACGATCGGCTCAGCCACCCTGCACCACCACCTTGCGGGTCGCCAGCCACTGGGCGCCCCGGCCCGCGGCGAGCAGGGCGACGGCCCAGGCGAGCTGGAAGCCGAGCGCGCCGAGCAGGTCGGCGCCGGTCGAGCGCTCCAGGAAGACGTCGGTCGGCACCTTCACCAGCGCCGCCCAGGGCAGCACCGCGGCGAGGTCGCCGAGCAGGCCGGGGAAGAGCACGATCGGCAGCAGCATCCCTGAGAAGAACATCGAGACCACCAGCATCACCGAGCGCACCCCGTCCGAGTCGTGCAGCCAGAAGCCGGTGATCGAGGCCAGGAAGCGCAGCCCGAAGCTGACCACCAGCGCGAGCAGCACCGAGAGCAGGAAGACCGCCCAGGTCAGCGGCTGCTCGGGCATCCGGGTGCGGAACACCAGGGCGCCGACGAGCAGCGGCACGGTGCCGCGGACCAGCAGTTGGAAGGCGGCCCGGCCGAGGTCGGTGGCCAGCCACCAGCCCTGGAAGTCGACCGGGCGGTAGAGGTCGACGGCGATGTCCCCGCTGCGGAAGCGGTCCTGGAGGTCGTCCTGGAAGCCGCCGCCCCACACCGCGACGGTGACCAGCAGGGCCTGGCTGACCCAGATGTAGGTGACGGCCTGGCTCTGGTCGTAGCCGCCGAGGCTGGGGCGGGCCTGCCAGAGGGCGAGGAAGGAGGAGGCCAGGATGATGCCGAAGACGGTGTTGGTGAAGGTGCCGGCCAGGGTGGCGGCCCGGTAGGTGGAATAGCGGCGGAAGGCGCCGCGGGCGACGGCCGCGTAGAGCCCGAGGACGGGCAGGGGTCCGGTGGGATCAGGAGGGCGTGCGGTCCGCGTCTCCGCGGGTGCGAGATTCAGCATATTGTCTCCTTGTCGACAAATACGGGCAGACGGATGCCCGCCGACGTCCGCGCACACCCCAGCGGCTCCGACCGGCCGAACCCGGGGGTACCGGGCCGAACGCGCGGAGCTGACGGAACTGGGTGCGCTGTGCGGGTGCGCTATGCGAGTGCGCCACGTGAGGCGCTACCTGGTTTGCACCTTTCACCGTAGCGCCGAGGACCAGCCGCCGCACCCGATTTCCCCGAGCACGCCAACCCCCCGACCACCCCCTGATCGGCCATCAAATAGCACATAATCGCGGCATGACCTTGAGCACCCGACGCCAGGCCAAACGAGCCGCCCGCCGCGCGGCCCGCCGAGCCCTCCCCCGCTGGCGCCGGCTCCTGCCCACCTGGCGCATCACGCTCGGCGCCCTCACCGCCGCGCTCCTGCTCACCGCCGGCGCCTTCGCCGTGCTCTACGTCATCGTCCCGGTGCCCGACCCCAACGCCCACGCCGTCGCCCAGAACAACATCTACCTCTACGCCGACGACACCACCGAGATCGCCCGCACCGGCGCCGTCAACCGCACCGACGTCACCATCGACCAGATCCCCCCGCAAACCCAGCACGCCGTCGTCTCCGCCGAGGACCGCACCTTCTACCGCAACCGCGGCATCGACCTCAAAGGCATGCTCCGGGCCGGCTGGAACACCCTCACCGGCAAGGGCACCCAAGGCGGCTCCACCATCACCCAGCAGTACGTCAAGAACTACTACCTGACGCAGGACAAGACCATCGAACGCAAGGGCCGCGAACTCTTCATCGCCCTCAAGGTCGACCAGCAACGCGACAAGCCCGAGATCCTCGCCGGCTACCTCAACAGCAGCTACTTCGGCCGCGGCGCCTACGGCATCCAGAGCGCCGCCCACGCCTACTACGGCGTCGACGTCTCCGCACTCACCCTCGCCCAGGGCGCCTACCTCGCCTCCCTCCTCCAGGCCCCCAGCAGCTACGACGTCAAGACCGCCACCCCCGCCAACCGCGAGAAGGCCATCGCCCGCTGGCACTACACCCTCGACGGCATGGTCCAACTCGGCTTCCTCACCGACGCCGAACGCACCGCCACCACCTTCCCCGAACCGATCGACCCCCAGCCCGCCACCGGCCTCTCCGGCCAGGCCGGCTACCTCGTCGGCGTCGCCGACGACTACCTCGTCTCCGCCGGCATCATCGACACCGCCACCCTCAAGGCCGGCGGCTGGCGCATCACCACCACCTTCGACAAGCCCAAGCAGGACGCCTTCCACAAGGCCGTCCAGGACGAACTCACCGACGAACTCGACCCCCAGCGCCGCCCCGCCACCGACACCGACGTCCGGGTCGCCGGCGCCTCCGTCGAAGCCGCCACCGGCCGCGTCGTCGCCGTCTACGGCGGCCCCGACTACGCCAAACAGCCCTACAACGACGCCCTGCGCCAGGACAACCAGATCGGCTCCACCTTCAAACCCGTCGACCTCGCCGCCGGCCTCATCGCCCAGCACACCCTCGACGGCCGGCCGATCACCCCCGACACCCGCTACGACGGCACCAGCGAACGCCCCGTCACCGGCGGCCCCACCCCCTACGCGCCGCCCAACGAGGACGACGTCGACTACGGCAACATCACCCTGCGCTACGCCATGGTGAAGTCCGTCAACTCCGTGTACGCGCAGGAGGGCGTCGACGCCGGCCTCGCCCGCGTCCGCGACACCGCCGTCAAACTCGGCATCCCCGACAGCGTCCGCGGCATGGACCCGGCCAACACCTCGATGACCCTCGGCACCGCCACCCCCAGCGCCCTCGACCTGGCCGGCGCCTACGCCACCCTCGCCAACCACGGCCAGGCGAACGCCCCGTGGTCCGTCCTCAAACTCGCACGCGTCCACACCGGCGGCGCCGTCGACGCCCCCAAGATGCCCGACCACACCCCCGTCGACGCCATCGACCGGCCCTACGCCGACACCGTCACCGACGTCCTGCGCGACGTCATCGGCCCCCGCGGCACCGGCGCCGCCGCCCTCGACCTCGGCCGTCCCGCCGCCGGCAAGACCGGCACCACCGACTCCAACCTCTCCGCCTGGTTCGCCGGCTACACCCCCGAACTCGCCACCACCGTCGGCCTCTTCCGCGAGAACCCGAAGACCCACGCCAAGGAACCACTGGCCGGCACCGCCGGACTCGCCCGGATCAACGGCGGCACCTTCCCCACCCGGATCTGGACCGCCTACATGAGCGCCGCCCTCGACGGCACCACCACCCAGCAGTTCGACCTCCAGACCGGCCGCGACACCCCCGCCCCCGACTTCAGCCCCAGCAGCAGCGCCACCACCACCCCCAGCCCCACCGCCACCACCCCCACCACCGGCGGCGGCAGCAGCGAGGAACCCCCCAGCAGCACCCCCGTGCCCGACACCCCCACCCACACCCCCACCCACGCCCCCAGCGCGCCCGCCCCGCAGCCCACCACCACCCAGGAACAGCCCAGCCCGCAGGCACCCCAGCCCACCACCACCCAGGAGCAGTCCAGCCCCACCCCCCGACCCACCCAGACCCGGCCCACCCACCCGACCACACCACCCAGCACCACCGGCGCCACCACCAACCCGGCGACGAGCGCGACACCACCGGCCCAGCGCGCCACCCCGCCGGCCCAGTGAGCCGCTTCACCGGCCCGACGCGCCACCCCGCCGGCCGCTGAACCACCCCGCCGAGCGGTGAACCACCCCGCCGGCCGGTGACCTACCCCGCCGCCAACTCCCGCTCCAACGGCGACCGGAACCGCGGCGTCACCCGCACCTCCCCCAGCCAGCCCGCCAGACGCGCCGCCTCCGCCGCGATCGCCGCCCCGGCCTCCGCCCCCACATCACCGAACAGCCGCCACACCACCTCGCCGTCCGGCCGCTGCGCCCAGCCGCCCACCACCCGGCCGCACCACCACACCGTCGGCCCGGCGTTGCCCGCCCGGTCGAACAGCGCCGGCACGTCCTCCGACCGCAGGTACCAGTCCCGCCCCCGCCAGCCCATCACCGTCGGATCCAGCGCCGGCAGCAGCGCCGCCCACGGCTCCGGCTCCGCCACCGGCCCGGCGTCCCCCGGCAGCACCAGCGCCGCCGCCCCGCCCGCCAGCTCCACGTCCTCGGCGCCCACGTCCGCCAGCGCCCGGCGGGTGTCCCCCAGCGTCCAACCCGTCCACCACTTCACGTCCTCGACGGTCGCCGGGCCGTACCCGGCCAGCCAGCGCCGCACCACCTCCGCCTTCGCCTCCCGCACCGGCGCGTCCGGCCACTGCGGCACCGGCGCCCACGGATAGACGTTGCTCAGCCACGACCCGCGCGGACGGCCCCGCCGCACGTGCCCGTCCGCGGCCAGCACCCGCAGCAGCCGACTGCCCACGCTCTGCCGGCTCTCGTACGGCTTGCCCGCCGACATCAGCATCGTCTCGCGCAACTCCGGTACGTCGTCGCCGAGTTCCTTCGTCGTCGCCTCACCGCGCCGGGCCACGGCGGCCAGCACCGCGCGCTCCGCCCCGGCGAGCCGCGCCTCGTCCCAGCCGTCCGCGTGGTCCCGAAGGTGCTTGAGCAGCGTCGCCCGCTCCCTCGCCGCGATCGCCCGCGCCGTCGACGAACTCACGTGCGGCGCGAAGCCCTCCGTCACCGCGAACAGCGTCCGCCGCATCGACAGCAGCTTCACCAGCGTGACGTCCTCGTACAGCGCCCGGTCCACCTCCGCCGCCGACGGCTCCGCCAGCCGCGCGCACGCCGACAGGTACACCGTCGCCGGGTCCGACGCGTGCAGCCCCACCAGCGCGTCCGCCACCTGCTCCACCCGCGCCACCCGCACCGACGGCGCCAGCAACTGCCGCCGCCCCACCCGGGCCCGCCGCTCACCCTCGCCGATCACCGGCACACGCCTCGTCATGCCGGGACCCTAGCGCCCACCACCGACAGGCCCGGCCCCTAGCGCGCCCACCACCGACAGGGCCGGACGCAAGGAGCCGGCCGGGGCACCGCCCCGACCGGCTCACGCCACGCCCGTGCTCAGAGGTTCAGAGGTAGAGCCCGGTCGAGCCCTCCGTGTCACCGAAGCGGGTCGCCGCCACCGCGTGCAGGTCACGCTCGCGCAGCAGCACGTAGGTGGCGCCGCGGACCTCGACCTCCAGCTTGTCCTCCGGGTCGTACAGGACGCGGTCGCCCGGCTCCACCGAGCGGACGCTCTGGCCCACCGCGACGGCCTCCGCCCAGGTGCAGCGCTTGGACAGCTCCGCGGTCGCGGGGATCAGGATGCCGCCGGTCGAGCGGCGCTCACCCTCACTGCCCTCGATCCGCACCAGCACGCGGTCGTGCAGCATCCGGATCGGCAGCTTCTCGCCCAGCCGGTCGTGCCGCGCCGCCTCGTACTCGGGTGCGGCGGAGGAGGCCTGCGGGGTCGGTTCGTCGTTCGTACTCACGATCCCGAAGGTACCGCCCCCGGGCGCGCGGCGTGACGCTGGCCCGGCATGCGGGAAGCCGCGGCACCCGCGGGGCCGGGCACACCCCCAGGTCAGGGCACACCCTGGGCCCGGACACACCTTCCGGCCCGGGCACACCGAAGGCCGGACGCCTCCCGCGCCCGGCCCTCACCCCGCGCCCGTTCAGCCCTTGCGGCGCTTCCGGGCGGAAGCCACCAGCAGCAGCACGCCCACGCCGACCAGCGCGGCCGGAACGATCCGCTCCGTACGCGGCTGCCCCTTCTCGTCCACGAACTGCGCCCGCACCTTCTCCACCACGCCGTTGGCGGCGACGTACGCCCGGCCGGCCTTCTCCTCGACGGCGGCCACGGCCTTCGCCTTCACCTGGGCGCTGATCGTGCTCGGGTGGACGCGCACGGCCAGCTCGTCCAGGGTGGCCGCCAGCTGGGTGCGGGTCCGGGAGATGTCCGCCTCGATCTGGGCGGTCGTCCGCGCCGACTTGTCCTTCGTGCTCGCCTCGCCCACTCGGGCCACCCCATTCACTTGCTGATGTTGTCCTGTGCGACTGACCCAGTCTGTCAGTTGCCGAGCACGGCCGCGCGACCCCACCCACCATCGGAGGTAAGTTTGCCGTGCTATGACCGCCCGCCCCAGCAACAGGAGATTTACCCGTGAGTGAGCGTCTCCAGCCCGGCGACACCGCGCCCGCCTTCAGCCTGTCCGACGCCGACGGCAACCAGGTGTCCCTCGCCGACCACCTGGGCCGCAAGGTCATCGTCTACTTCTACCCGGCCGCGCTCACCCCCGGCTGCACCAAGCAGGCCTGCGACTTCACCGACAACCTGGAGGTCCTCGCCGGCGCCGGCTACGACGTCATCGGCGTCTCCCCGGACAAGCCGGAGAAGCTCGGCAAGTTCCGCGAGGCCGAGAACCTCAAGGTCACCCTGGTGTCCGACCCGGACCACCAGGTGCTGGAGGCCTACGGCGCCTACGGCGAGAAGCAGAACTACGGCCGCACCTACGTCGGCGTGATCCGCTCCACCGTGATCGTGGACGAGCAGGGCAAGGTCGAGCGCGCGCTGTACAACGTGAAGGCCACCGGGCACGTCGCCAAGCTGCTGCGCGACCTCAAGGTCGAGACGGCCTGACGCTCGAAGGCCTGGTGCTCCGGCGCCCGGCACCCCGCTCGCCTGGCACCTCGCTGAACGAAGCGGTGGCGGCACACCCCCCGACCGGGTGCACCGCCACCGCCGTCTCTCACCTCAGGGCGCCGTCAGCAGGCCCCGAGGTCGCTCCAGACGCCCCACGAGCCGCTGGCCGCGGGGTCGTCGCCCTTGGTCCACCACTTGTTCTGGTAGTAGTGGCCCTTCCACGACACCTTGGTGGTGGCCGCGTAGGTGGTGCCCGCGTCCCAGCTCGGGGCGGCCGTGCAGGCCCCCGTCGTCGGGGTGGCGGTCGCGGTGGCCGTGGCCGTCGCGGTCGGCGAGGCCGTCGCCGTCGGGGAGGCGGTCGCCGTCGGCGAAGCGGTCGCGGTCGCGGTCGCGGTAGGCGTCGGGGTCGGGGTAGGCGTCGGGGTCGGCGTGCCACCGTCCACCGTGCCCCGGGTCAGGTCGCCCTTGAGCCCGTACAGCGTGCCGTTCACGTTGACCGTCCAGTTCGACGGGGTCGAGACCGGCAGGTAGTAGACGAAGTCCAGGTCCACCGAGGCGCCCGGCGCCAGCGACTGCCAGCCCGGCAGCTTGACCGACACCCGGTTGTAGGTGCCCTTCAGGCCGCCCACGTTGCCCGGACCGGGGTTGTCCTGCCGGATGACCTGGAGGCCGAAGCCGGACTGGTCCTTGGCGTTGCCCGGAGCCGAGTTGCTGTAGTCGAACTGGAACTCGGTGCCGCCCGGCAGGGTCGTCGTCGAGTTGTTGACGATGTGGATCTTCGGGTTGATCGGGTAGTTCGAGTCACCCAGCGCGAAGTTGGTGAACGACACGTCGATCGGCAGGGTCTGCTGCGGCAGCGGGACCGTCGAACGGGTCGCGCCGTACGGCGTGGCCGCCTTGAACTTGTCGTACATCAGCGAGGTCAGCGTCGAACCCGGCACGTACTCGCCCTTGCCGCCGTTGGCGCCCGCGTCCCACTTGTAGTCGCCCGCGAGCTCCCAGATCATCGCGCCGCCGGCGCCCTGGTTGACGATGTAGTCCGCCTTGGCACCCACCGACTGCTCGTCCTCGGTGGAGAGGAACACCTTCTTGGCGTCGTTCCACAGCCACGGCGCCACCAGGCTGCTGCTGTAGTTGCGGGCGTAGGTGCCCTGCAGCGCGGTGTCCTTCACGCCGTACTTGGCCAGGTAGTCGGGCAGGATGCCCTTCTCCAGGTTCTTCGCGTGCCACATCGGGTTCGACCCGGCCGGGGACTCCTTGCCCGCGTCGTCCTTGTCGTTCCAGATGTTGTCGATGCCGACCGCGCCGTCACCGCAGGAGGTCAGGCCGGAGCCGACCGGGCAGGTCGTCGCCGCCGCGGTGCCCCACAGGCCGTTGGTGCCGCCCGTGACGTTCTTGAAACCCCGGGTGTAGTACGGCAGGCCGACGTTGATCCGGCCGCCCGGCATCGCACCGCGGAAGTAGTGGTACGACCAGTCGGCGTTCAGGTAGCCGATGCCGCCGTACTGGCCGGTGCCGTACACGTTGGCCGCCGCCAGCTCGCCGTCCTTGCCGTCGTCGAACAGCGAGGCGTTCGGGCCGACGTACTTGTTCCAGGCGCCGTGCAGGTCGTACGACATGATGTTGACGTAGTCCAGGTACTGCGCCACCTGGAAGGTCTCCATGCCACGCAGCAGGTAGCCGGACGACGGGGCCGCGACCGACAGCAGGTAGTGCCTGCCGTCGGCGGCGCCGGCCCGGTCCAGGTTCTCGCGCAGCGTCTTCATCAGCGCCGCGTAACCCTTCGCCAGCGAGCCGCGCTTGGAGTTGGCGAGCTGCCAGTCCAGCGGGTTTCCGGCGTCCTTCATCGAGGTCGGGTACTCGTAGTCGACGTCGACGCCGTTGAAACCGTACTTGCGGATGAAGTCGACGGACGAGGCGGCGAAGGTGTCGATGCCGGCCTGGTTGACGCTGCCGTCCGGGTTGACGGTCATCGAGTAGAAGCCGCCGGAGTTGACGCGCTTGCCGTCGTCCCCGAAGTAGCCGCCGGTCTCGGTCCAACCGCCCACCGAGATCAGGGTCTTGACGTTCGGGTACTGCTTCTTGAACTTCGTCAGCAGATTGAAGTGGCCCTTGTAGGGCAGCGTCGGGTCCAACTCGGCGCCGGGCACGCCCGGGAAGGAGATCCCGGTGGCCTCGTTGGTCGGGCCGTCGGTGCCGACGGAGAGCTTGTTGTCACCGCCGACGTGGCCGAACGCGTAGTTGAGGTGGGTGACCTTGTCCCAGGGGATGTCGTTCACCAGGTAGGGCTGGTCGCCGTTCTTGCCGGTGCGCCAGCCGGTGAAGTAGCCGATGATGCGGCGCTGGTGGTCCGCGCCCATCTTCTCGCGGCCGCCGGTGTCGTAGACCGAGCAGTACGGGACGTCCACGCCGGGCGTCTGGTACAGGCCGTCGGGGCGACAGGCCCCGTTGTCGACGGTCGCGGACGCCTGCGAGGGCACCGCGCCCAGCGTCGACAGCAGCAGACCGGCCAGACCGGCCGCCGCCAGCGAGATCGCGCCCGCCCGGGCAGCCGGGCTCTTGCGGCGGAGTGCGGCGGTGGGACGCCGCTCCGCCGTGTTTCGGATCAACACTCGGTCCTCCGGGAGAGAGTGTCGGCGCGTGCCTGTGGGGGAGCACGCACGTGGGGGATTGCAATTGGCGCCGAAGCTATGTGGTCTGAACCACATAGGTCAATAGGTCTGTACCAATTGGTAATCAAACCCCCAACCCCGCCGGTCACCCCACCGACGACAACAAGTCACCCCCTGGCCGAAACCCCGTCACCCGTAACCAAACCCCCCACCGATCGTTCGCACACCGGGGGACGGGCGAACCACTGCCCGAAGGGGAACAACCATGCCGGTCAAGTACACCCGCGAACTGCTCGCGTCGCTCGCGGCCGAGTCCAGCAACGTCAACGACATGATGCGAAAGCTCGGCGTGCCGATGGCGGGCGGCACGCACAGCTACCTGAGCCGGCGGCTCCGGCACTACGGCATCGACACCTCGCACTTCGCCCAGGAGGGATGCCGCGCCTACAGGCAGCGCCAGTACTCGAAGGAGGTGCTGGCCGAGGTCGCTGCTGCCGCAACCACGCTCGACGAGATGCTGATCGCACTCGACCGCGAACCCAACCAGTACAACCGCTCCTACCTGCGGCGGAAGGCCAAGGCGTACGGCATCGACACATCCCACTTCCCGTCGCCTGGAACCGTCTACACCCGGGAACTCCTCCAGGAGGCCGTCGTGGCCTCGCACAGCGTGGCCGGAGTCGTGCGCTACCTCGACCAGCGTCAGGCCGGTGGCACCCAGGCCCACATCGGGCGCCGCATCAAGGCACTCGGCATCGACACCTCACACTTCACCGGGCAGGCCCACGGCCGCGGCAAGCATGCCCCCACCAGAATCCCCGCCGAACAACTCCTCGCTCAGCGCCCCTGGGGGGCCAAGCGGCTCCCCGGCTCGCGAATCCGTAGCGCGCTGAACGAACTCGGCAGGCCGCAAGAGTGCGAGGGCTGCAGCACCGGCCCCGAGTGGCGCGGGCACCCGATGACGCTGGAGGTGGACCACATCAATGGGGACTGGTCGGACAACCGGCCGGACAACCTGCGGCTGCTCTGCCCGAACTGCCACGCCATCACTCCGACCTACTGCAAACAGAAGTCGAGGAAGCACGCTGCCTAGCGGCTTGGTCGAAGGAAGGTGTCGGCCAATTCGCGGGCCCAGTAACATGATGGTCAGCAGGACAGGCGGCCGTGGCGCAGAGGCGACGCAGACGGTTTAGGTCCGTTGGCCCGTGAGGGCTTGAGGGTTCGAATCCCTTCGGCCGCACCAGGATGACCTTCAAATCGAAGGGCCCGACCGGAATGATTCCGGTCGGGCCCTTCGATTTTCTCAGCCCAGGAGGTCCTTGACGACCGGGGCGAGGCCGCGGAAGGCCTGGCCGCGGTGGCTGATGGCGTTCTTCTCGGCGGGGGTGAGTTCGGCGCAGGTGCGGGTCTCGCCGAGGGGCTGGAGGATCGGGTCGTAACCGAAGCCGCCGTCGCCGGAGGGGGCGGTGCGCAGGGTGCCGAGGAGGCGGCCCTCGACGACGCGCTCGGTGCCGTCGGGGAGGGCGAGGGCGGCGGCGCAGAAGAAGTGGGCGCCGCGGTGCGGGTCGGAGATGTCGGAGAGCTGGGCGAGCAGCAGGTCGAGGTTGGCGCGGTCGTCGCCGTGCTTGCCGGCCCAGCGGGCGGAGAAGATGCCGGGGGCGCCGTTCAGGACGTCCACGCAGAGGCCGGAGTCGTCGGCGACGGCGGGCAGGCCGGTGGCGCGGGCGAGGGCGTGGGCCTTGAGGAGCGCGTTCTCGGCGAAGGTGACGCCGGTCTCCGGG
This sequence comes from Kitasatospora sp. NPDC127121, assembly GCF_042677305.1. Lineage (NCBI taxonomy): Bacteria > Bacillati > Actinomycetota > Actinomycetes > Kitasatosporales > Streptomycetaceae > Kitasatospora > Kitasatospora sp. NPDC127121. The sequence continues at coordinate 143,034 of NZ_JBHXTQ010000002.1, forward strand.
ACGTCCGGGATCTCGGGGTAGGCGTCGGCGCCGACGAGTTCGACGTCCAGGCCGGCCTCGCCGAGGATGGCGCGGAGTTCGGCGACCTTGTGCTGGTTACGGGTGGCGAGGATCAATCGGGTGGACATATCGCCCACCCTATCGGCAGCCGTTCCGGCGTCAGCCGGTGCAGACCGAGGTGAGGTTGCCGGCCGCGTCGCCGAGCGGCTTGAGGTCGGGGACCTCCTTCTTGTCGACGGCCTGCTGGACCTTGTCGGCCTGCTTCTGCAGGTCGGCGACGGCCTTGGCGACGTCGGTGTTCTTGGAGTTCTTGCCGACCTGGTTGAGGTCGGTCCTGAGCTTCTCCAGCGCCTTCGCGGCGGCCGCCGAGTCGTTGCTCGCGTTGCCGTAGGCGCTGGTGACGTCGGCGAGGTCGCCGGTGATCCTGACCGCCGTGTTGCCGCAGTCGATCGCCTTCTGGGCTGCGGAGCAACTGACCATGCTGAGCGGGAGGATGGCGATCAGGCCGGCCACGGCGAGGGCGGCGGGGCGGGCGATGCTGGACGGCATCCGGTCCTCCTGTGGGGCGCGCGGGTTCCGTGGGACGGGACGCGCGCCGGGGGGTGCGCGGTTCCCGCAGCAGGGGTGCTGCGGGAACCGTACGGGCTTCGGGCCCGGCGTGTACAGCGGCCCGTACGGCGGCGGGTACATCCGGGTCCACGGCGCCGTGGGCCGAACCGGTTCAGGCCTCCAGGGCCTTGCGCTGGATCTCGTCGAGCTCGGCGCAGCCCAGGGTGCCGAGGTCGAGCAGGCGGTCGAGCAGGGCGCGGTCGAAGGGGGCGCCCTCGGCGGTGCCCTGGACCTCGACGAAGCGGCCGTCGGCGGTGCAGACGATGTTCATGTCGGTCTCGGCGCGGACGTCCTCCTCGTACTGGAGGTCGAGCATCGGGACGCCGTCGATGATGCCGACGCTGACGGCGCTGACGCCGCCGGTGATGGGCTGGCCCTTGGCGCGCAGGAGCTTGCGGTCGCGGGCCCAGGCGACGGCGTCGGCGAGGGCGACGTAGGCGCCGGTGATGGCGGCGGTGCGGGTACCGCCGTCGGCCTGGAGGACGTCGCAGTCGAGGACGATGGTGTTCTCGGCGAGGGCGCGGTGGTCGACGACGGCGCGCAGCGAGCGGCCGATGAGCCGGCTGATCTCGTGGGTGCGGCCGCCGATGCGGCCCTTGACGGCCTCGCGGTCGCCGCGGGTGTTGGTGGCGCGCGGGAGCATGGAGTACTCGGCGGTGACCCAGCCTTCGCCGCTGCCCTTGCGCCAGCGGGGGACGCCCTCGGTGACGCTGGCGGTGCACAGCACCTTGGTGTCGCCGTAGGAGATGAGGACGGATCCTTCGGCGTGCTTGCTCCAGCCCCGTTCGATGGTGATGGGGCGGAGCTGGTCGGGGGTGCGGCCGTCGATGCGTGACATAGGCACTGAGCGTAGTCGCTCGGAGCGGGTGTTCCTGGTGCGCCTCGGCCCGCCGTTCCCGGGTGGGGCGGCGGGCCGGGGGTGGGGTGAGCCCGGTGGCTCAGCTCACATCATGTCCTCGATGTCAGCGGCGATCGGGTCGGCGTCGGTGCCGATGACGACCTGGATGGCGGTGCCCATCTTGACGACGCCGTGGGCGCCGGCGGCCTTGAGGGCGGCCTCGTTGACCAGGGAGGCGTCCTTGACCTCGGTGCGAAGGCGGGTGATGCAGCCCTCGACCTCTTCGATGTTGTCGATGCCGCCCAGACCGGCGACGATCTTCTCAGCCTTGCTGGCCATCTGATTTCTCCCTCTGTCTCGGCCCGCCGGCCGCTCTGCCGGGTGCCGTCCTGCGCTGTGCTGGGGTGTCCGCCGACCGGTGGCCGGCGTGGTCGGTACCGGTGCTGACGCGGGTTCAGCCGCGGTCGCGCCGCCGGGCAGCGCGACCAGCATCACCTGCTCCGGTCCGATCTGCCACGTTAGTCCACTTTTGGCCCATTCCGGCGCGCACGGTCCCGGCCGCCACCAGAGGATGACGAGCAGCGGGCTCGCGCCCGGCGTGCGGCCTGCGTCCCAAAGTGGTCTACACCAATATATGTGTACTCCGATGAACGCAGAAAGGACCCCGGGTGTTCCGGATCCCCGCCCGGGGGTCCCGCCGGGGGCCACCGGCCGGCAACTGCTCCCGGAGGGCGAAGGATGAGTTCGGCAGGCGCCACGGCCCCGCAGCGCGTGTGGTGGCACACCTTCTACGGCGGCCTCCAGAAGATGGGCCGCTCCCTGCAGCTCCCGGTGGCGGTGCTCCCCGCGGCCGGCATCCTCAACCGGCTCGGCCAGCCCGACGTCTTCGGCCAGGACGGCCTCGGCTGGACCGACGTCGCCAAGGTCTTCGCCGCGGCCGGCGGCGCCCTGCTGGACTCCTCGTTCGGCCTGCCGATGCTGTTCTGCGTCGGTGTGGCGATCGGCATGGCGAAGAAGGCGGACGGTTCCACCGCGCTGGCCGCCGTGGTGGGCTTCCTCGTCTACTACAAGGTCCTGCACGCGTTCCCGGAGAGCTGCAAGAGCGGGACGGTCCTGGTCACCGACTCCTGGACCGGCCAGTGCGTGGACTACAGCTCGGCCAAGGCGGCGGCCGCGACGTACCAGAACCCGGGCGTCCTGGGCGGCATCCTGATCGGCCTGATGTCGGCCTGGCTCTGGGTCCGCTTCCACCGCACCAGGCTGGTCGACTGGCTGGGCTTCTTCAACGGCCGCCGCCTGGTGCCGATGATCACCGCGGTGGTGGGCCTGGCCACCGCCTGCGTGGCGCTCTGGGTCTGGCCGCCGATCGGCCGCGGGCTCAACGACTTCAGCCAGACCCTGGCCGACCTGGGCGCGGGCGGCGCCGGCATCTTCGGCCTGTTCAACCGCGCGCTGCTGCTGATCGGCATGCACCAGTTGCTGAACACATTCGTCTGGTTCCAGTTCGGCGAGTTCATCAAGCCGGACGGCACCATCGCGCACGGCGACATCCCGCGCTTCCTGGCGGGCGACCCGACGGCCGGCCAGTTCCAGTCCGGATTCTTCCCGATCATGATGTTCGCGCTGCCCGCCGCCGCACTGGCGATCGCGCACTCGGCGAAACCGCACCGCCGCAAGGAGATCTACGGCCTGATGCTCTCGGTCGGCCTGACCTCCTTCGTGACGGGCGTCACCGAACCGCTCGAGTACTCCTTCGCCTACGTCGCCCCGGCCCTGTACGGCGTGCACGCGCTGCTGACCGGCGCCTCGATGGCCGTCACCTGGGGGCTCGGGGTGCACGACGGCTTCAGCTTCTCGGCCGGCCTGATCGACTACGTCATCAACTGGGGGCTGGCCACCAAGCCGTGGCTGATCATCCCGATCGGGCTCTGCTTCGCCGCCGTGTACTACGCGCTCTTCCGGTTCATCATCGTCAAATTCAATCTGAAAACACCCGGGCGGGAGGACGAGAGCGAGGTCGAGGACGTCACCAAGCTCTGAAACCGAGCGTCACCGGGCAGCACCCGCAATGGCCTCCGGACCCGACGGCCCGGAGGCCTTCGGCATTTCCGGAAAGGACCAAATGCCCGGGCGGTAAAACAATTCCGATATGCGCCCCGGGGATTCCCCGGCGGGCCGTCGGCCGTGTCAGGCGGGGCCGGGGCGGCCCGCACCGCCCGGCCGCCGGGCCGCCGGACGGGGGCGCGCCGGGGGTGGGGAAAGGCCGCCGCCGCCCGGCGCGGGCGGTGGCCGGCAATCGGCCGCCGCCGTTTCCGCGCCGGCCCCGACCATGCGCCGCGGGGGGTCGGAAAGCCGCGGATTGGCCGAAGCCGGACGGGGTGGGGCCCGGACTCCTCCCGGCCGACGGTCGTTCGTGATGTCCGACACCCCGGCGGGCCCCTTCCCCGCCGCCCGCCGCGCCCGGCCCGGACCCCGGCGGGCGGGCACCCGGGCTCCGGGGGCCGCCTCCGCCCGGGCCTCGCCGCGTCCGCCCGTGAACCCCGCCGACCCGGCCCCCGTTCGCACATCGCCGGGCCCGCGACGGACCCCTGACGAGGCCTCGACGGGGCCGCCGGGCGGGGCCGGGCCTTTTTGTTGCGCAAATAGCCAAAATCCCAATCACGGCGGGTAATCATGATCGTCGTTCCGCAACTAGGTTTCGATTTCATAGCGCTTCCCGGCAGGGGCGCTTTCCGGGGTTCCCCCCCTTCTCCACCCGTGCTACAAAACTGGTCTACACCACACGTGGTGTAGACCAGTTCGCGGTTCGGCCCCCTGTGCCCCTCCCCCGACCGCCATGCCGTTAGGAACCCACCCCAATGAGTCAGTCAGCGCAGGCACCGACGCCCGCCTCGGCTCCGGCCACGCCAAGCCCCGCCAAGAAATTCGGCCAGAACCTGCTCCAGGGCCTGCAGAAGATCGGCCGCAGCCTCCAGCTGCCGGTCGCCGTCCTCCCGGCCGCGGGCATCCTGGTCCGGCTGGGCCAGCCCGATGTCTTCGGCAAGGACGGGCTCGGCTGGGGGAAGGTCGCCGAGGTCTTCGCCACCGCCGGTGACGCGGTCTTCAAGAACCTGGCGCTGCTGTTCTGCGTCGGTGTCGCCATCGGCTTCGCCAAGAAGGCCGACGGCTCGACCGCGCTGGCCGCCCTGGTCGGCTACCTGGTCTTCCACAACGTGCTGACCGTCTTCCCGGTGGACGGGACCATCACCGCGGCGCTGCCGGAAGGAAAGCCCCAGAACCCCGGGGTCTTCGGCGGCATCGTGGTCGGCCTGCTCAGCGCCGTGATCTGGCAGAAGTACCACCGCAAGCAGCTCATCGACTGGCTCGGCTTCTTCAACGGCCGCCGCCTCGTGCCGATCATCATGGCGTTCGTCGGCACCCTGCTCGGCGTCCTCATGGGTCTGGCCTGGGGCCCGATCGGCACCGGCCTGACCCACGCCAGCGACTGGCTGACCGGCCTCGGCGCCGGCGGTGCGGGCATCTACGGTGTCGCCAACCGCGGTCTGATCCCGGTCGGCATGCACCAGTTCCTCAACACCTTCTTCCAGCAGCAGGTCGGCAGCTTCACCGACGCCTCCGGCCACACCTGGACCGGCGACATCCCGCGCTTTTTCCACGGTGACCCGACCGCCGGTCAGTTCATGTCCGGCTTCTTCCCGATCATGATGTTCGGTCTCCCGGCCGCCGCGCTGGCGATCGCCCACACCGCCCGCCCCGACCGCCGCAAGGCCGTCACCGGCATGATGATCTCCGTCGCGCTGACCAGCTTCGTGACCGGTGTCACCGAGCCGATCGAGTTCTCGTTCATGTTCATCGCGCCGGTGCTGTACCTGATCCACGCCCTGCTCACCGGCCTCTCGATGGCCGTCACCTGGGGCCTCGGGGTGCACGACGGCTTCGGCTTCTCGGCCGGCCTGATCGACTACCTGCTCAACTGGAACCTGGCCACCAAGCCCTGGATGATCATCCCGATCGGCCTGGTCTTCGCCGCGCTGTACTACCTCCTCTTCCGCTTCGCGATCACCAAGTTCAACCTCAAGACCCCCGGTCGCGAGGACGAGGACGAGATCGAGGACGTGACCAAGGCCTGAGGCCCCGTCCGTCCGCACTCCACGACCCCGCCCCGCCGCTGCTCCCCCAGCGGCGGGGCGGGGTCGTCGTGCATCCCGGCGGGGTCGTCGTGCATCCCAGCCCGGGTCGGCGGGAACGGCGGTTGACGAACCGGCGGAGGCACTGGTCAACTGAAGCCGTGAACGCGTCCTGCCCGCTGGTGACCCGCAGCCACATCGACTTCGGTCGCGTGTGGTCCGCGGCGTGTCGCGGCTGAGCCGACCGTTCCCCCCGCCGCCCGGCTGACCTCCCGCCCGGCGCCGTTCCTCCCCTCCCGCCCGCACGGGCCCCGCCCGCCTCCGGGCCGTCACCGCGCACCCGCGCGCGGCCGTACGCACCCGCACGCACCCTGTGCGCGTTCGCCGGCGTCGCCCGCACGCGTCCGCACGAGGAAAGTCAGGCCTCAGCATGCCCCGCCAACTGCACCTCTCCGCCGCCCTGGACAGCCCCGGCCACGTCGACGCCGGGCACTACGCCGCCCTCGCCCGCCTCGCCGAGCGGGCCACCCTCGACTTCGTCACCCTCGACGACTCCTTCACCCCCGAACCGCGCCGCCCCGACGCCCTCGCCACCCTCGCCCGGATCGCCCCGCTGACCGAGCGGGTCGGGCTGGTGCCCACCGTCACCACCACCCACACCGAGCCGTTCCACACCTCGATCGCGGTCAACACCCTGGACTGGGTGAGCCGGGGCCGGGCCGGCTGGCTGGTCGGCGTCTCCGCCACCGAGGCCGAGGCCAAGGCCTTCGGCCGCCGCCCGACCGCCCCCGCGGACGCGCTCTGGGCCGAGGCCGCCGACGCCGTCGAGGTCGCCGCCCGGCTCTGGGACAGCTGGGAGGACGACGCGGAGATCCGCGACACCGCCACCGGGCGGTTCGTCGACCGCGACAAGCTGCACTACGTCGACTTCGAGGGTCCGCACTTCTCCGTCCGCGGACCGTCGATCACCCCGCGCCCACCGCAGGGCCGCCCGGTCGTCGCCGTCCCGGTGGCCGCCGTCGACCTCGCCCCGTACGCCTCCCCCGGCGGGCGCGCCCGGGTCGCGACGGCGATCCGGTACGCCGACGTCGTGCTGCTGGACGCCCCCGACCACGCCGCCCGGCTGGCGGCCGCCACCGAACTGCGGCTGCGCGCCGGCGAGCACCTGCGCATCCTCGCCCGGACCGATGCCGCCCTGCCCGACGACGCCGCGGCCGACCGCCTGCTCGCCGACCTCGCCGCGATCGGCACCGGCGTCGACGGCTTCCACCTCGTCCCCGCCGAGCCCGAACGGGACCTGGCCGCCCTCGCCGAACGGGTCGTCCCGGTGCTGCGCGCCCAGGGGCTGTTCCGCGCCGGGTACGCGGCCGGCCGCACCCTGCGCGACCACCTCGGCCTGGCCCGCCCGGCCAACCGCTACGCCACCGCCGCCGCCACCAACACCCCGTCCACCATCCCGTCCGCTGCCGCTCTCGCCGAGGTGACCCGATGACGGACCGCCCGCTCAAGCAGATCCACCTCGCCGCGCACTTCCCCGGCGTCAACAACACCACGGTGTGGAGCGACCCGGACTCCGGCAGCCACATCGAGTTCGACTCCTTCCGCCACCTCGCCGAGACCGCCGAGCGCGGGAAGTTCGACTTCTTCTTCCTCGCCGAGGGCCTGCGGCTGCGCGAGAACAAGGGCCGCATCCACGACCTGGACGTGGTCGGCCGCCCCGAGTCGATCACCGTGCTGAACGCGCTGGCCGCCGTCACCACCCGCCTCGGGCTGGCCGGCACCGTCAACGCCACCTTCAACGAACCGTACGAACTGGCCCGCCGCTTCGCCTCGTTGGACCACCTCTCCGGCGGGCGCGCGGCCTGGAACGTGGTCACCTCCTCGGACGCCTTCACCGGGGAGAACTTCCGCCGCGGCGGCTACCTCGACCGCGCCGACCGCTACACCCGGGCCGCCGAATTCGTGCAGCTCGCCCGGGAGTTCTGGGGCGGCGGAGCGGAGACCGTCCGGCACCGCGGCCCGCAGTTCGAGGTCGAGGGCCGGCTCTCGCTGCCCCGCCCGCCGCAGGGCCACCCGGTGGTCATCCAGGCCGGGGACTCCGACGAGGGCCGGGAGTTCGCCGCCGCGACCGCCGACGTCGTCTTCAGCCGGCACTCCACCCTCGCCGACGGCCAGGCCTTCCACGCGGACGTCAAGCGCCGGCTCGCCGCGTACGGCCGCAAGCCGGACGAGCTGAAGATCATGCCCGGCGTCACCTTCGCCCTCGGCGACACCGACGCCGAGGCCGCCGAACTCGCCGCCGAGATCCGCCGGGCCCAGGTCGGGCCGCAGACCACGATCGCCTTCCTGGAACAGGTCTGGGGCATCGACCTGTCCGACCACGACCCGGACGGTCCGCTGCCCGCCGTCGACCCCGACCCGGACAGCGCCCTGGCCCAGGGCCGGGTCCGGATCGGCGACCCACTGGCCGTCGCCGCCCGCTGGCGGGCCCTGGCCGCCGAGAAGAAGCTCACCAGCCGCGAGCTGGTGATCGAGGTGACGGGCCGGCAGTCCTTCATCGGCTCCCCCGCGACGGTCGCCGAGCGGATCGACTTCTTCGTGCAGAACGACGCGGCCGACGGCTTCATCCTCGTCCCCCACCTGACCCCGGGCGGCCTGGACGCGTTCGTCGACCGCGTGGTGCCGCTGCTCCAGGAACGCGGGGTGTTCCGCACCGACTACAGCGGCACGACCCTGCGCGACCACCTCGGCCTGCCGCTCCCCGGCCGCCCCTGAGACGGCCGACGCCGAGACGACCAGCCCGCCTGCTCAGATCCGGTACACCGCGCCGGCCCGGGCGACCTCGACGGGGCCCGGGTACGCGGCGGCGGCGTCGCGGCGGTTGTGCTCGGCGTCGGTCCACGGGGGGATGTGGGTCAGGACGAGCCGGCGGACGTGGGCGGCGGCGGCGTGCTCGCCGGCTTCCCGGCCGTTGAGGTGGACGGCCTGGTAGGTGTCCCGGCCGTCGATGTAGGCGGCCTCGCAGAGGAAGAGGTCGGCGTCGCGGGCGAGTTCGACGAGTTCGGCGCTCTCGCCGGTGTCGCCGGAGTAGACGAGCGCGCGACCGTCGTGTTCGAGGCGGAAGGCGAAGGCGTCGACGGGGTGGTTGACCTGGGCGACCTCGATCCGGAACGGGCCGAGGTCGAAGGCCCCGGGGGTGAGGGTGTGGAAGTCGAAGACCTCCTTCATCCCCGGGTTCTCCGGCATGTCGTAGGCGCGGGCGAGCCGTTCGGCGGTGCCGGCCGGGCCGTAGACGGGCATCGGGTCGGGGCAGCCCTCGGCGCGGTAGTTGCGGGCGACCCAGTAGGCGCACAGGTCGACGCAGTGGTCGGCGTGCAGGTGGCTGAGCAGGACGGCGTCGACCTCGTAGATGTCCACGTACTTCTGCAGGGCGCCGAGGGCGCCGTTGCCGAGGTCGAGCACGACGCGGTAGCCGTCGGCCTCGACGAGGTAACTGGAGCAGGGCGATTCGGCGGACGGGAAGCTCCCCGAGCACCCCACCACGGTCAGTTTCATCCGAGCCCCTCCGCCCCGACACGTCCTGGCTGCTGCTGGAAAACGGCAGGCCGGGCCGGTGAAACCGGCCGGTAGCACTGCTTCGCGTGTCGAGAGTAAGGGCGGAGCGGCACTTTGCCCCCGTCCCCGTGCCGGGCTGTGGCTGGAATCACCAGAACGCCGGGGCGGGGGCGGTGCCGTCCGTTCGGGTGCCGTCGGGTCAGCGGTGGCGGGGGCGGTTGCGGGCCCAGGCCTTGATCGTGTCGGGGTACCAGCGGGGGTGGCCGCTGCCGTCGAGGACGTCCGGGGCGGGCAGCAGACCGTGCCGCCGGTAGTTGCGGACGGTCTCGGCCTGCACGTTGATGTGGCGGGCGATCTCGGCGTAGGACCACAGCTCGGAGCTTCTCCCCACGAGGCACCTCCGGAGGGGCGGGGCGGGCGTACGTGAGGCAGCCTGTCCGGGCGTTGGCGACTCTTCTCCACAGAACGGGCACCGTGGTCATTCCGTGACGAACCGGGAGCACGCTGCGGACAAATGCCCGGCCGTCCCGGCACTCACGGTGGTGGGGGCCGCCATAGGCCCGGTACGGTTCGCGCCATGAACAGTTCGACCGGGGTCTGGGTGGTCCTGGCGGTGGCGGGCGTCGCGCTGCTGGCCGCCGTCGTGCGGACGCTGGTCCGGCGCACCCGCCCGGCGCCGCGACCGGCCGGGCCGACGGCTCCGCGCCCGCGCCCGGCGGCCAAGGGCCGTCCGGGGCCGCAGCCGCAGGAGATCTGGTGGGCGGAGGTCCCGTTCGAGGACGGCCCGGGGTCGAAGGACCGCCCGTGCCTGGTGCTGCGGGTGCACGGCCGCACCGCCACCGTCGCGAAGATCACCAGCAAGCACCACGGCGAACGCCCGGGCGTGCTGCCGCTGCCGCCCGCTTCGGTGGGCGACCGGCAGGGCCGCACCAGCTGGCTGGAGACCGACGAGCTGCGCGAGGTGCCGCTGTCGGCCTTCCGCCGCCGGGCCGGCACGGTGGACCGGCAGGTCTGGTCCCGCGCCCAGCAGGCCCTCCAGCACCGCTAGGGCTTTTTCTCAGGCCCAGAGCTGCCCCTGCAGCGCCTCGACGGCCGCCTCGGTGGTCTCCGCGGTGTAGATGCCGGTGGACAGGTACTTCCAGCCGCCGTCGGCGACCACGAACACGATGTCGGCGCGTTCCCCGGCCGCCGCGGCCTTGCGGCCGACGCCGAGCGCGGCGTGCAGGATCGCGCCGGTCGAGACGCCCGCGAAGATGCCCTCCTGCTGGAGGAGTTCGCGGGTGCGGCGGACGGCGTCCGCGGAGCCGACCGAGAAGCGGGTGGTGAGCACCGCGGCGTCGTACAGCTCGGGGACGAAGCCCTCGTCGAGGTTGCGCAGCCCGTACACGAGGTCGTCGTAGCGGGGTTCGGCGGCGACGATCCGCACGCCGGGGACCTTCTCGCGCAGGTAGCGGCCGACGCCCATCAGGGTGCCGGTGGTGCCGAGGCCGGCCACGAAGTGGGTGACGGTCGGCAGGTCGGCGAGGATCTCGGGGCCGGTGGTGGCGTAGTGGGCGCCCGCGTTGTCGGGGTTGCCGTACTGGTAGAGCATGACCCAGTCCGGGTGCTCGGCGGCGATCTCCTTGGCGATCCGGACGGCGGTGTTGGAGCCGCCGGCGGCCGGCGAGGGGATGATCTCGGCGCCCCACATGCGGAGCAGTTCGCGCCGTTCCTCGCTGGTGTTCTCGGGCATCACGCAGACCATCTGGTAGCCCTTGAGCTTGGCGGCCATGGCGAGCGAGATGCCGGTGTTGCCGCTGGTGGGTTCCAGGATGGTGCAGCCGGGGGTGAGCCGGCCGTCGGCCTCGGCGCGCTCGATCATGTGCAGCGCCGGGCGGTCCTTGATCGAGCCGGTGGGGTTGCGGTCCTCCAGCTTGGCCCAGAGCGTCACCTGTCCGTCGGTGTTGCCGGGGACGGCCGCGGACAGCCGCGGCAGGCGGACCAGCGGGGTGTTGCCGACGGCTTCGAGCGGGCTGTCGTAACGCAAGGGAGGCCTCCGGCCACGGCGGTGAGGGTGCGGAAGGGCGCCCTCCCGCCCGCCGCGGGGCGGGCGGGAGGGCGGGAGGTCAGCGGGCTCCGCCGGCCACGGCGGGCAGGATGGTGACGCTGTCGCCGTCGGCGAGGGTGGTGGAGATGCCCTCCAGGAAGCGGACGTCCTCGTCGTTCAGGTAGACGTTGACGAAGCGGCGCAGCTCGCCGCCCTCGACCAGGCGGGCGGCGATGCCCGGGTGGCGGGCGTCGAGGTCGGCGAAGAGTTCCCCGAGGTTGCTGCCGGTGCCCTCGACGGCCTTGGCGCCGTCGGTGTAGGTGCGGAGGATGGTCGGGATGCGGACCTCGATGGCCATGGGTGCGCTCCTGTGCGAGTCGTGAGGTGGGCCGCGACGGGCGCGGCGGGGAGGGTGGTCCCGGGGCTCGGCGTCGCCGGCAGGCGGTGGGCCCGGGTGGGGCGGGGCGGCTCAGCGCGAACGCGCGGGCGTGCCGGGACAGATCGCACTGGCGAGCCGGCACAGGTCGACGTGCAGGCGCGCCACGAGGCGGGTGCCCGGGGCCTGGTTGCTCACATCGACGGAACGCATGGGCTCATCGTATAGATTCCCGGGCCCGCTCCTCCATGCCCGTCTCGGGATCCGGATGCTCCCGTTTCTCGGGCTGAGACGACACGGGCCCGGGGGGCCCGCGCGGGGGGGGGGGGGGGCGCCCCCCCGGGGGGGGTGGGGGGGGCCGGGGGGGGGGGACGACCGGGACGTCTTACACGGTG
>NZ_JBHXTQ010000002.1:154969-201818 GCF_042677305.1 Kitasatospora sp. NPDC127121
CCCACCACCGGGGCCCGCCGCCCGCTCGGGGGGGGGGGGGGGGCCGCGCCCAGGTGGGTGCTGGTCAGGCCGGGTGGGCCTCGACGACCTGGACGTCTTCCTCTGTGATCTCGCCGTCCACGATGCGGAACGAGCGGAACTGGAACGGGTCGTCCTCGCCGTTGCCGTCGGCGGTGGAGACCAGGACGTAGTGGGCGAACGGCTCGGAGGCGTAGCTCACGTCGGTGCGCGAGGGGTAGGCCTCGGTGGCGGTGTGCGAGTGGTAGACGATCACCGGCTCCTCGTCGCGGTCGTCCATCTCGCGGTAGAGCTTGAGCAGGTCGCCCGAGTCGAACTCGTAGAAGGTGGGCGAGCGGGCCGCGTTGAGCATCGGGATGAACCGTTCGGGCCGTCCGCTGCCGGCCGGTCCGGCGACCACGCCGCAGGCCTCGTCCGGGTGGTCGGCGCGGGCGTGGGCCACGATCCGGTCGCGGAGTTCTCGGGTGATGGTCAGCATGCGGTCAGGATAGCCACGCCCCGGCGGGTGTCCGCCGGGGCGTCCGGAGCGCGGTCACCGGGTGTCCGCCACCTGGGCGTGGCGGCCCGGCGTCGGCGGTTCAGCCGCCGTTGCGCACGTGCAGGTGGTCGTGGGCGACGCCGTGGGCGGCCCTCGGGTTGCGGCGCTTGAGCACCTGGTAGCCGATCACCAGCAGGACGGCCCAGCCCGGGAAGACGTACAGCGAGATCCGGTTGACCGAGTCGAACGCGATCAGCACCACGACCAGGGCGAGGAAGGCGAGCGCGGTCCAGCTGGTCCAGGCGCCGCCGGGCGCCTTGAAGGTGGGCGGCGGCAGGTGTCCGGCCCGCCAGGCCTTGCGGTAGCGGATCTGGCAGATCAGGATCATCGCCCAGGTCCACAGGCCGCAGACGGTCGCGACGGAGGTGATGTACTCGAACGCCTTGGCCGGGACGAGGTAGTTGAGCACCACGCCGACGCCCATCAGCAGGCAGGAGAGGGTGATCGCGAAGGCCGGGGTGCGGTGGGAGTTGAGCTTGGTGAGCTGCCCCGGGGCCTGGCCGCGCAGGGCGAGGTCGCGCAGCATGCGACCGGTGGAGTACATGCCGGAGTTGCAGGAGGAGAGCGCGGCGGTGAGCACCACGAAGTTGATGATGCCGGCCGCGGCCGGGATGCCGATCTTGCCGAAGGCGGCCACGAACGGGCTGACGCCGGGCTGGAACTCGGTCCACGGCACGAGCGAGAGGATGATCACCAGCGCGCCGATGTAGAACAGCATGATGCGCCAGGGCAGGGTGTTGATGGCGCGCGGCAGGGTCTTCTCGGGGTTCTCGCTCTCCCCGGCGGTGACGCCGACGAGTTCGACGCCCAGGTAGGCGAACATGACGATCTGCAGCGTCATCACGGTGGCGCCGATGCCCTTGGGGAAGAAGCCGCCGTCCTGCCACAGGTGGGTGATCGACGCGGTGTCACCGGCCTTGCTGAAGCCGAGGGTGAGCACCCCGATGCCGATCAGGATCATGCCGATGATGGCGGTGACCTTGACCATCGAGAACCAGAACTCGATCTCGCCGAACAGCTTCACCGAGATCAGGTTGGCCGCGTAGAGGATCACCAGGAAGGTCAGCGCACTGGCCCACTGCGGGATGTCGGGCGCCCAGAACCTCACGTACACGGCGGCGGCGGTGGTCTCCGCCATGCCGGTGACCACCCAGAACAGCCAGTACGTCCAGCCGGTCACGTAGCCGGCGAAGGGGCCGAGGAACTCGCGTGCGTACTCGGCGAAGCTGCCGGAGACCGGGCGGTAGGTGAGGAGTTCGCCGAGGGCGCGCATGATCACGAAGATCGCCACGCCGGCGACGGCGTAGGAGAGGATCAGGCTCGGGCCGGACCGGGAGATCGCGGTTCCCGCGCCGAGGAAGAGGCCGGTGCCGATGGCACCGCCGATCGCGATCATCTGGATCTGGCGGCTTCCCAGCCCCCGGTGATAGCCCTCCTCGTCCGGTTTCGCGTCGACCACGTCGTCGTACAGCTGCTCGGCCATGGTGCACCGTCCTGGGTGGGTCTCGTGGGGTGGAGAAGTCGTACCACGCAGGGTTCGGATAGCGGTGTTCATCTGAGCGTTATTTGAGCATGACCTGCTAGGGTTTGCCCGATTTAAAGAGAAATGCCCCGGCCATCCGTCCACATATTGGACGAATCGACCGGGGCCTGCCCGGAAGCGGGCAGGATCAGTCCGCGATCGCCTCCAGGAGCGTCTCCTGGAGCGCCCCCAGCCAGACGTACGCCATCACCAGCGGCTTGCGGTCGTCCTCGTCCGGCAGCTCGTAGAGCTCCTCGTCGTCCTCGCTGACCTCCAGCTGGACGCCCAGGGTCAGCCGCAGGTCGTTGAGCGCGCCCAGCCAGCGCAGGCCGTCGGCGGGGTCCAGCTTGACCACCCCGCCCTCGCCGCCGAGCCGGTCGAGCATCCGGACGACGTGCAGGGCGTCCTCGCGCTTGCGGGTCCGCAGGTCCACCTCGGTGTAGCGGCGGAACTCGCCCGAGGCGGCCCGGCTCTCCTGGTCCTCCGGCCCGGCCGGGTCGCCGTAGGCGTCCGGGAAGAGCCGGGCGAGCATCGGGTTGGCCGGCGCCTCGGTCGGGCCCTCGGCGAACAGCGCGGCCAGCGGATCGCCGCCGTCCCCGCCCGGGCCGGGCCCGATCAGCTGCAGGATCCCCACCTCCAGGGAGCGCAGGATGGAGGCCTCCAGCTCGTCCAGCGCGATCGTCGCGCTCCCGCCGCCGGCACTCTCGAACAACCCAGCCATGTCTATCGGTCAGCCCGTCTTCGTCGTCTCGGGTGGGGTACCGGCTCCGCGGCCGCGGCAACTCGCGCCGCGGCCGCCGCGCTGCGGTCGGTCGTGCTGCGGTCAGTCGTGCTGCAGCGTCGCCCAGAGGCCGTAGCCGTGCATCGCCTGGACGTCGCGTTCCATCTCCTCGCGGGAGCCGCTGGAGACCACCGTCCGGCCCTTGGTGTGCACCTCCATCATCAGCTTCCTGGCCTTGTCCTTCGGGTAGCCGAAGTAGGCCTGGAAGACGTACTGGACGTAGCTCATCAGGTTCACCGGGTCGTTGTGCACGATGGTCACCCAAGGCGTGTCCGGCTCCACCACCGGTAGTCCTTCGACCTCCGGGCGCTCGATCTCCACGGGCGCGACACTCACCGCCGGGTCCTCCTCGCTGCGCAGTCCGTCCACGCCTCTTCAGCCCCATGCTGCCATCCGGGGGACCCCCGGGCGATTCCGGACCGGCTCGCAGCACGAGAAATCGTCACTCTGACGCTAAGTGGTAGTAGCATCATCCGCATGGACGCCACTTCAGTGCGCGCGGCCGGTTCGACCGCGCTCCTCACCGACCGCTACGAGCTCACCATGCTGCAGGCCGCCCTGCGCAGCGGGGCCGCGCACCGCCGCTCCGTGTTCGAGGTGTTCACCCGCCGCCTGCCCAGCGGCCGCCGCTACGGCGTCATGGCCGGCACCGGCCGGGTGCTCGACGCCATCGAGGACTTCCGCTTCACCACCCCGCAGCTCGACTGGCTGGCCGGCCAGGGCGTGGTCGACGACGACACCCTGCGCTACCTCGCCGACTACCGCTTCGCCGGCGACATCCACGGCTACCCCGAGGGCGAGGTCTACTTCCCCGGCTCGCCGCTGCTCACCGTCGAGGGCAGCTTCGCCGAGGCGGTGATCCTGGAGACGGTGATCCTCTCGATCCTCAACCACGACTCCGCGATCGCGGCCGCCGCCTCCCGGATGACCGCCTCCGCCGGCGGCCGCCCGGTGATCGAGATGGGCGCCCGGCGCGCCCACGAGCAGGCCGCCGTCGCCGCCGCCCGGGCCGCGTACGTGGCCGGCTTCGCCGCCACCTCCGACCTGGAGGCCGGCTTCACCCACGGCATCCCGACCACCGGCACCGCCGCCCACGCCTTCACCCTCGTCCACGACAGCGAGCGGGACGCCTTCCGCGCGCAGATCGCCTCCATGGGCAAGGGCACCACGCTGCTGGTCGACACCTTCGACCTGCGCGAGGCCGTCCGCACCGCCGTCGAGGTGGCCGGCCCCGAACTGGGCGCCGTCCGGATCGACTCCGGCGACCTCACCCTGCTGGCCCACCGGGTCCGCCGCCAGCTGGACGACCTCGGCGCCACGAAGACCCGGATCATCGTCACCTCCGACCTCGACGAGTACGCCATCGCCGCGCTCGCCGCCGCCCCGGTGGACGGCTACGGCGTCGGCACCAGCCTGGTCACCGGCAGCGGCCACCCGACCTGCGCGATGGTCTACAAGCTGGTCGCCCGCGCCGAGAGCGCGGACGGACCGCTGGTGCCGGTGGCCAAGCGCGCGGCCGGCGGCAAGACCAGCATCGGCGGCCGCAAGTGGGCCGCCCGCCGGCCGGACGCCGACGGCGTCGCCGAGGCCGAGGTGGTCGGCACCGCAGCGGTCCCCGCCGACCTGGAGCCGCACCTGATGCAGGTGCCGCTGGTGCGGGCCGGCCAGGCCGTCGGCCGCGAACCGCTCACCGCCGCGCGCGAACGGCACATCCGGGCCCGGGCCGCACTGCCGCTGTCGGCCACCCAGCTCTCCAAGGGCGACCCGGTCCTGCCGACCGAACTCGTGCTCTGACCCCGCCCCGGCCGACCGGCGCGGACCGAGCGCCGGCCCGGGGTCGTCCGCCGGGTTCGCCGGTCCGGCGGTCCGGCGGTTCGGCGGTTCGGCGGTTCGGCGGTTCGGCGGTTCGCGCCGGGCGCCGGCCCGGGGTCCGCCCCAGGCCTTCCGCCCCCGCACGCCACTCCCTAGAGTCAACCGTAGAGTTCCCCCGGAGCTCCCCGAGAACCCCCGAGCCCCGCCGCGGGCCGAGTACTCCCGAGGGCTCCCCCCACCGGCGCGCCACCACGGCCGCCCCCCACATCCGAGGATGCGAGCCATGCACCGGGCACTGATCGTCGTCGACGTGCAGAACGACTTCTGCGAGGGCGGCAGCCTGGCCGTCGCCGGCGGCGCCGAGGTGGCCGCCGCCATCACCGACCTGATCGTCGAGTCCTCCCCCGGCTACCAGCACATCCTCGCCACCCGCGACCACCACATCGACCCGGGCGACCACTTCTCCACCGAGCCCGACTACGTCACCAGCTGGCCGGTGCACTGCGTGGCCGGCACCGAAGGCGTGGGCTTCCACCCCAACTTCGCCCCCTCCGTCATCTCCGGCGCGGTCGAGGCGGTCTTCGACAAGGGCGCCTACTCGGCGGCGTACAGCGGTTTCGAGGGGCTGGACGAGAACAACCGCGGCCTGGTGGAGTGGCTGCGCGAACGGCAGGTCGACGAGATCGACGTGGTCGGCATCGCCACCGACCACTGCGTCCGGGCCACCGCCCTGGACGCCGCCCGGGCCGGCTTCACCACCCGCGTCCTGCTCGACCTCACCGCCGGGGTCGCGCCGGCGACCACCACCGCCGCGCTCGCCGAACTGCGGGCCGCCGGGGTCGAGTTGGTCGGCGCCCCGGTGGTTCGGGGGTAGCTCCGACTCCGGTTCGGGTAGCCACGGCTCCGGGTGCGGCTCGGGGGTAGCCACGGCTCCGGGTGCGGATGGATCCGATCCCGAGCTAACCGACCATCAACTCCACCACGTCCGAACCGCCCACCCGGTGGGCCTCGCGCAGTTCGGCGCCGACCGCGTCCCGGTCGGCCGCGAGCCGGGCGCCGGAGACGTACACCACCCGGATCCCCAGGTACTCCATCCGGTGCTGGCCGCCGCGCACCCAGGCGGCCTCGCCCTCGCTGACGCAGCGCAGGTCCGAGTCCACCTCCACGGCGACGCCCTGCTCCGGCCAGTAGAGGTCCGGGACGGCGATGTACGTGCCGCCGCGCATCCGCAGCTCGGGGCCGACCAGCGGTGCGGGCAGCAGGCACTCGTCCACCAGTTCGCCGACCCGGTCCAGGACGAAGTCCCGCTCACCGGCGAGCAGTTCGTCCAGGGCGGCGCGCACCCGGGGCTCGCCGGTCAGCCCGGACTCGGTCAGCTCGGACGCCAACTCCCGTACGGTGCACGGGCCGTCTGGCCGAGAGACGGCTTCGCGCAGCACCTCCCGCACCGGCATCGGGGCGCCCCCCTCCTCCACGGTCCACTCGCACAGCGCGTCCGCGACCGCCCGGGCGACCGGCGCGCAGGCCAGGCCGTGCACCGAGCGGGCCACCAACTCCCGTTCGGTACGCAGGATCCGCACCTCCCCGGCGTCCTTCAGCCGGCGCTGGCGGGGCACCAGGACGTCCACCCCGATCACCGCCGGCAGCCGGGGCACCGCGGCGAAGCCGTACAGCGCGAGCGCGGCCGCACCGGTGATCACCGCGCCCTCGCGACGACCCTCCTCACGACCGTTCTGCGCCGCGTACAGCAGGGCGGCCCACATCCGCTGCTCCGGGGTCGGCCCGTCGGACTGCAGCAGGTACACCCGGGGCAGCAGCCGCCGCCAGGGCCCGCCGCTACGGCAGTGCTCGGTGATGACCCGGGCCGGCACGCCCCGGGCGCGCAACTGGCTCGCGGTGACGACGTTCTGTTGACGCTTCGCCAGCTCCTCCAGGGACGGCGGCGGCGTGGGAATCCGGTAGCTCATGCGGACACCATCCCCAACCGCCCCGACCCGCCACCGGCCACCTGACGCACTGTTACCCAACCGTCGCGAAACCGGGATCAGCTCGCACTAAAGTCCCCATACCCTCACTCAATCGGAGTAATTGACGGTCGTCAGGTTGTCATATCTGATCGAAAACGATCGCCCACCAGGCCGCCTGACCCAGAGTGACCAAAGGCATACGCCGGGAGACCCTCCAGGCGTCAAACCCGCCCCGGGAATTGCCTAGGCTTGCGTCATGTCACGTGACGAGACCGCCGGCCTCCGCGCGGCCCAGCTCCGCCTTGGCCGTCTGCCCGGATACGTCCGCCGCCCGGACCCGGCCCGCCGCAGCGGCGAACAGGGCCATACGTACAAGAAGGGCTGGGAGGTCCGCTTCACCGCCCGCAGCGAGGCCGAGATAGCCGAGATCCGCGACCTCGTGGTCGCCGCCGGCTTCGCCCCGGCCAGACCCTTCTTCAAAGGCCACCAGCTCATCCAGCCGGTCTACGGCATGGCCGCCGTCCAGGCCTACCTGGCCGCGAGACAGGCGGCCGAGGAACACGCCGCCCGCACCGCGCTCGGCCGCCGCCGACGAACCGCCGGCGGACACCCCGCCACCACCGGGCACCCCACCACCACCGGGCACTCCACCGGGCACCCCGCCGGCGCCGCACACCGGTGCGAACGCGAGGAAGCCGCCGCAGCGGCCCAACTCGCCCGGCGGCGGGCCATCGAATCCTTCCCCGCCCAGGTCGAACGGAGCAGCGCCGTCGACGACCGCCTCTCCCCGACGGAGGCCCGACCGCAGCCCTGACGGCAGACCACCCCGCCCGCGCCTCGGCCCCCAGGCCGCCGAGGCGTGGCCGACGTGCACGGTGGCGGCCAGCAGGCGCGGGACCACCCGGATCAACGCCTGCTCCGCCCCCTCGGCCACCCGGTGCGCCGCCGCCACGGCGAGCGCACCGTCCACCCACCACCCCTGCCGCCACGCCCCCGCCACACCCGCCTCGGCGCGCAGCGCACCCACCGCCCGCATCCACCACCCGCATCCACCGCCCGCACCCGGGCTGCGCGCCCCCGGCGGAGGCATGCACGGCGGTGCCCATCCGGCCCGTCACGCCACGCCGGTACGGGCGCGACCGAAGGTGTGGTTGCGCGGATGGTTGTGCGGCCGCAGCTTCGCGCCGTGGGCGTGGACGCCAGCCTCCATAGGCCCTACGGTGGCACATCAACCGTGTTGCAACCACGGCCCTTCTGCACCCCCTGACCAGCCGCGACGCGCTCGCAACTACACCCCCCGCACCACTGCGCCACCCTCCCCCACCGATCCTCCGCCCGGCCGCCCCACCACCGCGCCCCACCGGTCGACACCGGAACCGGCCGAGCGGCGGCGGGTTCCGGGCATTCAATCCGATTGGTAACCCAGCGCACCGAGGGCATATCGTAGAGTGAGCGCAGATGATCGACCGTCAGCCGCCCATCTCCCTTTCCGAGAAGCCGAGATGACCAACCGTCACGCGAGTTCCGCCGAGCCGCCCCCGAGGCCCGGTGAACCGGAGGACGTACCACTGGAGTTCGCCGCCTTCTGCGAACTCCACCGCCCCCGGTACCTCAGCTACGCCCGGGTGTGGCTGACCGAGCACAGCAGCGCGGCCACCGCCGTCCAACAGGCATTCGCCGAAATCGCCGTCCAATGGCGCGAGTTGCTGGGCAGCTCCAACCCCACCGCGAACGCCTGGCAGATCCTGCGCAGCACCGTCGCCGACCACACCCGGCACGTGCCCGCCGCACCGGACCGCCACCCCGCCGACGACGACCTGGCGATCCTGCACTACGTCGTCGGCCTCGCCGCCCCCGAGATCGCCGACGTCATCGGCACCGACACCGCCAGCGTCGCCGGCCGACTCCGGCGCACCATGCTGTGGGAGGCCTCCGGCTGGTGAGCCCCCTCAGACCCGCTCGCCCGTCACGTCGAACAAGTGGTGCACCGGGTCGTGGATCAGATAACGGGCAAACGACTCCACCGTGAACCGCGCCCCGTCACTACGGCCCCCGGTCCGCCCCCACTGCTCGCCCGCCACCCGCCCGAACGCCGCCGCCAGCACCTCCGCGGCCGCCGCCAACTCCCCGGCCACCACCGCCGGCACCTGCTCCCCGTACCGCTCGGCGACCGCCGTCTCATCCTGATCCCAGTTCGGGAACAGCGGAGCTTCCTCGGCCAGTATCAGGTCCAACCGGACCCGGAACAGCCGGAACACGTCCCGGACATGGCACGCGTACTCCAGCCCCGACCACACCCCCGGCCGCGGCCGCCGACGCAAACCCTCCTCGGCCCCGGCCAACAACGCCACCCAGGCCTCCGCATTGGCCCGAACCATCCCCGCGACGTCCTCCCGCACCACCGCCGCAACATCCAGCCCACAATCCGGACACGGGCGTTCCAACACCCACGTCCAGTCCTTGCCGTCCGGAACGACCACACCCACCGGATCCACGCCACGCTCAGAAGCACTCATGGCCCCAGCATGGCCACCCCACCACCCACCCCACCAGCGGCAAGGACGCCAACCGCCACCAAAATGCTGCCACCCCGCCCGCCGCCCTCAGCCGCCCGCACCCCTGCGCCGCCGCACCCGCACCACCCACACCACGACCGCCACCACCCCGCCGACCAGCACCCCCCACAACGCCACCCCCACCGCAACCCCGACCCCGAACCAGCCGCCCCCGCCGGCCCCACCGGCCCCCGCCGCGGGCACCACGGCCTCGCCACCCGGCTCCTCCGTCACCCCGCCCCCCGCAGCCCCCTGCGACTCCCCCCGCCCCACCAACGGATTCACCCGAGACCCGCCGTCCACCACCGGATCAGCCTCCAACGCCTTCGCCGGCGCCAGCACCCCGAAGCCGTACCTGCTCCCCGGCACCGCCGACCCGTCCCGCGGCGGCGTGGCAGTCCTGATCATCCGATTGATCACCTGCCCAGCCGAAAGCTCCGGATACCTCGCCCGGATCAACGCGGCGGTGGCGGAGACGTAGGCGGTGGCATCCGAGGTGCCGTTGCCCACGCCGTAGCCGGCAGAGGTCTTCGCACTGGCCCGGTAGATCTCCGCCCCGGGGGCGACCAATGTGGTCTCCGGTCCGTAGCTCGACTTCTCCCACAGTCGCCCCTGCCGGTCCACCGCGCCGACCGCCACCACTCCGGGGAAGGCCGCCGGGTACTGGACACCGCTCAGGCTGTCGCCGTTGTTCCCGGTGGCGGCAACCAGCACGACGTCCTTGGAGACCGCGTAGTTGACGGCTTCACGTGCCGGAGAGTCGAACCTCGACGTCCCCCCTACCGACATGTTGACGACCTTCGCACCGTGATCCACAGCAAAGCGGATCGCCTCGGCGAGGCCGTTCTGCTGGAGATCCCGATTCTCGCCGTCGGTCCGTACCTTCACCGGCAGGATCTTCGCCTTCGGCGCCAAGCCCATGATCCCCGCCTGCGCACCGTGCCCGTGCCCTGCGATCAGGCTCGCCATCCCGGTGCCATGGCCGTCGCCGTCGGTACGGCCGTCCGTGTTCGTACCGGAGAAGTCACCCCCCGCAAGCACCTGTCCGGTGAGGTCCTGATGGTCCTGGTTGACCCCACTGTCGACCACACCGACGATCACCCCCTCGCCCTGGTTGACAGTCCAGACTTTCGTCTCGGCCTCGAAGGTCTTCAGAGCCCACTGCTCGTCTCTGATCTGATCCGCCGATGCCGTTGGTGCCGCGACACTCCAGATCAATGCCCCGGCGGCAAGGGCCGCTGTACCACGCGCCAACCGGCGGCTCGTCAAGCCTGGTCACCCCACTCAGCGAGGCGTCCCGCAGATCACCGATCTGCGGGACGCGATCAGATCACCCATCCGTTTCAGGACCGGGCTCATTCCACCACGTTCGGATTGGCCGGCTTGTCCGCCGCCCAGGTCTCCTCGTCCTCGACGAGGTAGTCGGGCCGCCGCCCCTTCTCCCGGTCCTCCTTGTGCCGTTGCGCGCCGGTGAGCGGCAGGCCAGGGGCCATGCCGCCTGGGCCGCCAGCACCGGGTTCGCCCCTGAGCCGGTTCCGGACTCCCAGGCCGGAACCGCCTTCCGTGAACGCCTGTTTGCCGCGCATTCCCTCGACCGGTCCTACCGTCCCGCCGACGATCCCACCAGATCGGCCTGCAGACCCACCCACCGGCCGGGCACCGGAGCCACCGCGGCCCCCGGCGCCCCCGCCCGGTCCGGGGCCGCCCATCGGATACGCGCCGTCCGGGAGTCCCCGACCGCCGAATCCGACCCCGGCCTCGCCGATGCCGGAACCGACAGGTAGACCAGCCGCCGGGCCTGCGGGATTGGAGATCCCCTGCCCGCCGTTGCTTCCCGGGAGGCTGCCCGCAGCGCCACCAGACGGCACAACACCAGCCCCGGACACCTCAGTTCCCGGGGCGACGGTGGTGACCACGGTCCTGTTGGGGACGCCCGCCGGCGTGCCCGCGATGCCCGTGCCCAGGCCGTAGTTCACCGAGCCCAGAGGCTTCAGCGGAGTCTGCGCCGTGCCACCCCTGATCCCCGAATCGGTCGGAACAGACGCACTCCTCGACGTGGAGCGGGCTGGCATCGTCGGTCCGGAGGACTTCGGGCTCCGCGGTGGTGGGCTGGTCGTCACCCGCCCTGATGTTCCCGCGACGCCGATCGAGGTTCCCGACATCATCGCGCCCGCCACCGCCGCCGCCCCGACCGGATCGTCCTGTGGTGTCACATCGCGTGTCTCATCCGACTTCTGCAGCGCCGGCAGGTTCGGCGGCGGCTTCAGGGTGGGGGTGGCGATGCGGTAGTGCATGGCGAGGGTTTGCATGACGGTGGCGGCTTCGGCTTTTCGGCGGTCGGCGACGGGGATGTGTTCGTCATCGCCGCCGAAGACGGAGGAGACGCCGTCGCCGACGGTGTCCTTGACCTTTTCCCAGGTGCTGGGTTCCTCGGGCATGTCGCGTTTGGCCTTGGCGATGGCCTCGGACATGTTGTGGAGGGTGTTGGCCGCGTCGTTGGCGTAGGAGGCGGCGTTGTTGATGCTGTCGGCGAGGTGGAGCATGCGGGTGTGGAAGGCGTCGCTGGTGGCGCCTTCCCAGGTGACGGCGGCTTCGGTGCTGGCGCGGGTGAGGGTGGCGCGGATGGCCTTGAGGGTGTCGGCGGCGTGGCGCCAGGGGTCGCCGGCGGCCATGACTTCGCCGGGGTTGAGGGTCTGGGCCATGGTGCGGAGTTGGGCGTGGCTGTAGGTGGTGAAGTCGGTGTAGGCCATGGGGGGTTCGCCTCCGTTCGGGCTCGGCCGGGGGTGGCCGGGGGTCAGGGGGCGGGTGGGGCGACGGTGTGCTCGTAGGCGGCCTTGCTGCTGGCGGAGGGGTTGGCGACGGACCAGCCGTCGTCGCCGAGTTTGAGTTTCTTCGCGGTGTGCTGGTCGTGTTCTTCGTAGGTGGTGGCGGTGAGTTCGGCGTTCTTCTGGGCTTCGTCGACGGCTTGTTGGAGTTGGTTGAGGACGTCGCGCAGGCCGTCGCGCATGGTGTTGTAGCGGTTGTGGATCTCGGTGGCTTCGGCGAAGGTGCCGAAGGCGGTTCTGCCGATGCCGCTGCGCCCGTGGGTGCCGGTGCCGTCGGCGTGGTGCTGGAATTCGGCGAGGAGGAGCCGGACTTGGGCGGCGAAGGCGCGGAGTTGTTCGACCTCGACGCGGTAGCCCTGGCCGGCGCCTCCGGTCGTGCCGGTTCCTGTTGCCACTTCGGCGCCTCCCCCGTGCGTCCGTGGGTCGCTGCCGGGGTTGGGCCCCGGTGTCTCATGTCTAACACACGGGGCCCGAATTCCGCCTGGTACCTGGTCAGTTCGCAGGCGTCCTCGTGTGGAGGGCGTCGGCGAGGGCGCGGCGGCAGAGGGAGTCGGCGTGCCGGGTGGTTTCGGGGAGCCGGTAGTGGGGGGCGAGTTGGAGGGTGGTGCGGACGGCGGTGTCGAGGCTGATGCGGTGGCCGATGGAGACGTAGACGGGTTTGACGCCGGGCCGGGTGCGGAGGGCGCGGCCGACTTCTTCGCCGGTGGCGGGGTCGGTGAGCGGGGTGGTGGAGCCGCGGGGGGTGTCGGGGTCGTGGTGGTGGAAGGTGAACGGGGTTTTGGCGACGCCGAGGGTGCGCAGGCCGGTGAGGACTCCGAGGTGGCTGGCGAGGCCGAGGCGGCGGGGGTGGGCGAGGCCGTAGCCGTCGCAGACGACGGTGTCGGGGGTGTGGGTGAGGGCGGCGAGGGCGTCGAGGACGGCGGGGAGTTCGCGGAAGGCGAGCAGTCCGGGGGTGTAGGGGAAGGGGATGCGGCCGACGGCGGTGGACTGTTCGACGACGGCGAGGGTGTCGTGGTCGAGGAGGACGGCTGCGGCGGCGACGAGGTCGTATTCGTCGTCGTAGGCGACGTCGACGCCGGCGATGAGCCGCCCGACCCCGCTGCTGGAGCCGGAACCGTCGGAGCCCCCGGAACCGTAGGCGTCGTCGGGGTCGTGGGTCTGGACGAGGGGGCGCAGGCGTTCCTGTTCGGCGAGTGCCTGAGCTTCGGTGGTGGGCCAGTCGGCGGGGATGGGCACGGGTGTTCCCCCGGGTGGGTGGGGCGGGCGCGGTCGGGTTCACCGTACCGAGGGGCGGACGACCCCTGGGTGAGCCTGTGCGCCCCCCGTGCTCCCGGTCCGGCGGGTTAGCCTGGACTTACCGAACTCCCTTGCCGGGCAGCACTTCTGGGACCGGCACGATTCCCGCTCGTTCCCCCCGACGTGCGAAGGACCCCCCGCCATGCCTCGTCCGTCCGCTGCCCAGTACTGCCTCGGTTCGTTCACCGTCGTCGCCGCCACGGTGGCACTGCTGGCCGTTTCGGACGCCTCGGGCGTCCTGGAGGTCGTGGTGCTGGAGGGGTTCGCGCTGGCGCTCGGCACCGTGGTGACGGTGTTGTCGCTCGCCGTGTCCGGCCGGTCGGCGGCGAGGGCGGGAGCGACCTCCCCGGCCGCGGCCGGACACGAGTACGCCCGGCAGCGCTAGCAACGCTAGGTCCTGTCCGCCGCCGGGCGTCGCGGCCCCGCTCGGCCGGTCAGTCGGTGGTGACCACCACGGTCTTCGCGGCCTTGTCGTGGATGCACTGCCGGTAGGGCTTGTCGAAGACGCCGAACATCCCGTCGATGATCCACCAGAAGGCGGCGCAGCAGATCACGGCGGGGAGGATGTAGACGGCCGCGCGGGTCCAGGCGGCGCTCTGGGTGGGCTTGTTGCCGTCGATCAGCATGGCGACACGGACGTGCATCGCCTTCTTGCCGAGGGTCTGGCCGTCCCGGCCGAGCATCAGGCCTTCGTAGAGGAGGTAGATGCCGCAGCCGAGCCAGAATGCGCCGACCTCGCCGGAGCGGTTGCCGAAGTCGGCGAAGGGGGCCACCACGATCACGGCGACGGCCTGGACGAGCAGGTAGTCGATCAGGCGGGCGAGGATGCGCCTGGGCCAGCTGCCGATCGGCGGCATGCCGGGGACGGGCCCGGCGCCGGGGGTTCCGTAGCCGGTGGGGCCGTAGCCGGGCGGGGGCTGGTCGTAGGGGTTCTGGCCGTAGGGGTTCTCGCCGGGCGGGCTCTGACCGCCGGTCGGGCCGCCGTAGGTGCCGCCGTACGCGCCGGGGCCTTCGGGCGGGGTGCTGGGGGTGCCGTCGGACGGGCCGCCGGTGGGCGGCGGGGCGGGCGACGGGTTCGGGTCCGACGGCCGGTCTTCCGGCGTGCCGCCGCCCGGCTGCGGGGACTGCTTGTCGAAGGAGGGCTGGCCGCCCCCCTCCGGCTGGGAGCCTGAGGGGTCGTGAGTGCTCATCCGTCGAGTAGAACATCACACATTCTCGCGGTTTGGGACATTCTGTCCGTTTTGCTGCCAGGGCCGGACGGCGCCTCCACGTCGGATGGCGCCTCCGCGCCGGGAACCGGCCGCCACACCGGGAGGCCTCAGTCGCGGACCACCCGGGTACGGGCGGCCCGGTCCTGCCAGCCACGCCGGGCCGGGCGGTCGAACAGGGGCCAGACCAGGCCGAGGAGCAGCAGCAGGCCGAGCTGCCTCACGGCCCATCGGAGCAGCGAGCGGCCGAGGCTCAGCCTGGTCCGGGCGCCGGGGGCGGCGGCGTCCGCCACCCGGATCCGGGCCAGTCGCTTGCCGAAGGTCTGGCCGGTGCGGGCGGTCGGCAGCACCTCGTAGAGCAGGCTGACGAAGAGCAGGATGCCGAGCAGGACCGCGACCTTACCCAGCACCACGTCGTCCACCAGCCAGACCTGGACCTGGCGCCGGGTGAGGGAACTGGCCATCCGGGCCTGGTCGAGCTTCTGCTGGAGGTGCTCGGACGCCGAGCGGCCGAGCGGGATTCCGGCGGCGACGGCGACCACGAGGAGTACGACGGTGTCCACGGCGCGCGCGGCCAGCCGACGCCCGAGTCCGGCGGGCGTCGCGGAGGCGGGCACGGTGGGGGCGGGCGCCGTCGGGGCGGGTCGGCGCCGTGCGACGGCCTCCCGGGCCGGGCGCGCGACCGGCAGCGACGCGGCGGGCGCGGGGGACGCGGCGGACGCGGGGGACGCGGCGGACGCGGGGGGCCGGCCCGGGGCTCGGGCCGGAACCGCTCCGGCGGCGACCGGCGCGGCCGGGGCCGGCACGGCGGGCTCGGGCTCGGACGCGGGCTCGACGGCACGCCCGGCCCCGCGCACAGCCGCCGGAACGGACACCGCGACGGGCGACGCAACTGGCGACGGCGCCTCCCGCACGGCCACCGCCGCCGGGACGGTCGCGGGTGCTCCGGAGACGGCGGCCACTTCCACCCCGACCGAAGCGGCGGCCGGCATGCCGGCCGAAGCCCGGACC
Organism: Kitasatospora sp. NPDC127121; assembly: GCF_042677305.1. Lineage (NCBI taxonomy): Bacteria > Bacillati > Actinomycetota > Actinomycetes > Kitasatosporales > Streptomycetaceae > Kitasatospora > Kitasatospora sp. NPDC127121. The sequence continues at coordinate 170,503 of NZ_JBHXTQ010000002.1, forward strand.
GGAACAGCAACCGAAGCGCGGACCTCCCTCGCGCGCCCCTCCTCCCCGTCGGGCGCCCCCGGAAGCACCCCCCAGGAGACCCGGTGCGGCTCGCCATCCGCCTCCATCAGCCCCCGCTGCGCCTGCGGAACGACCTGCCAGCCGGGCTCCTCCGCCTCACCCTGGCCCGCCGCACCCCCCACCGCCGAAACCTCGACCACCGAAACCTCGACCACCGGCTCGCCCAGGACCGCTTCGTCGAGGACCACCTCGCCGAAGACCGGCACCTCGACCGCTGCCATCTCCAGTCCAGACACCTCAGGGCTCTCGGACACCCCCGGCTCCCCGACCGTCCGGAACACCGGCCCGCCGATCACCTCCGCCGCCCGCGACCCGAGGACGAACTTCGCCCCGCCCGTGGTCTGGTCGAGGTACACCGGCCCGGTGTCCCCGCCCCGGCCCCCACCGTGCGCGGCCCCGCCCCAGGACGGCTCCGGGGCCGCCGCCTCCGGAACGGCCGGCTCCGGCAGCACCGGTGGCGGCACCACCCGCGCCGTCCCGGCCGCGCCGGCGGCGGGCCGCCGGGACGCGAACCGGGGCGGTTCCATCACCTCGCCCTCGGCGGGTGCGAGCCGGCTGGTGCCCGGCACCCAGGCCGAGCCGCCCCAGTACCGGACGAAGCCGGGGATGGAGGGGTCGGGGTAGTAGCCCGGCTCGGGTCCGACGGCCGGGTCGCCGGCGCCGGCGAAGGGGCGGTCCGTCATGGGGGTCTTCTCTCCTGGCGGGTCCTGGCGGGGCCGACACGGCACGCCCGCCCGGCGCACCCGCGAGCCGCCCGGCGCGCGTGGGTGGGGGCACCGCCGATAGGCGGACAGTCGCCGGGTAGTCACAAAGGGTAGTGCCTCGTCGTGGCGTCGACGGAAAGTTGGTCAATCACCTGACAGCGGCGGGCCCTCCGGGGTAAAGGCGGCCGAACCGTCCCGGCGTGCGGCGGGTGTCCGCGCGCCGCGGTCCCCACCGGTCACCACCCCTCGCCTCACCCCCCTCGTCGAACTTCCCGAAGAAATCCCGGAAACGTGTGTAAGAGCCGGCGTGGACCGCCCTCTCAAAGGTCACCGGGCCCGGAACCGGGCAGGAATCGAAGGCAGAGAGGAAGACGATCATGGAGCGCCCCACCAGCGTGGTCGAGCACGAACTGGAGCTGAACCTGGTGCTCTCCCCCGAGCACAGCGTCCCCGTCCCGGCCCGGCTGTCCTACGGCAGCCACGACCCGTACGCGGTGCACATCACCTTCCACCTGGACACCGGCTCCCCGGTGACCTGGGTGTTCGCCCGCGAGCTGCTGGTCGAGGGCACCTTCCGGCCGTGCGGCCAGGGCGACGTGCGGATCTGGCCGACCCGCTCGGGCCGGCGCAGCGTGCTCTGCCTGGCGCTGAGCTCCCCGGCCGGGGACGCCCTGCTGGAGGCGCCGCTGCCGGTCGTCGCGGCCTGGCTGGAGCGGGCCCACCGGCTGGTCCCGCCGGGCAGCGAGATGGCCGCGCTGGACATGGACGGATCGCTCGCGGACCTGCTTGCGTGAGCACGCGCACGCCCGCGAACGGGCACAAAGCCTCGGCCGCGCACCCGGCCGGGACCGCGCGACGCGACGGGAGCCGCGCCCCCGCCGGCTCAGCGGGCCGCGGGGGCCTGCTGACGGCCGCGGGTGGCGTCCGGGCCGCCGCCGTCGCGCTGTCCGGGCAGTCGGACCAGCGGTGCCCCGGCGGAGCGTCGCCGGGCCCTTATCCGGATGGCGGCGGCGAGCAGGAAGCAGAGCCCGACCCACGGGTAGATCGAGGTCGGCAGCTGGCGCAGCGGCGCCATGTGGAGGACGGCCGGCCCGAGCGGCTTGGCGGCCCACATCGCGAAGGAGAGGAACGCGAGCAGCGTCGCCCAGAAGGCGGCCCGCCAGCGCAGCCGGCGGACGCCGGCCGGGCGGGCGTGCTCGACGGAGGCCTCGGTGGCGAGCAGTACGAGCACCGGCACGCACCAGACCCAGTGGTGGGTCCAGCTGATCGGTGAGATCAGCACGGCGGTGACGGCGGCGCAGCAGACGCCCCAGGCCTCGGCCCGGGGCAGCCAGCGGGCGCTGCGGTGGGCCCAGGCGGCGACGGCGAGGCCGGCCACCGCGACGAGGCCGGCCGCGAGGGTGGCGAGGGTGCCGGGGTCGGCGGTGTGCAGCAGCCGGGCGAGGGCGCCGCGCAGCGACTGGTTGTCGACGATCTCGGTCTTGCCGACCCGGGAGGAGTCGTAGAGGTACTTGGTCCAGAAGCCCCAGGTGGCGTCGGGCAGGACGACGGCGCCGATCAGGAAGGTGCCGAGGAAGGTGAGGCCGGCCACGAAGGCGGCCCGGACCCGGCCGGTGATCAGCAGGTAGACGGCGAAGAGGCCGGGGGTGAGCTTGAGGCCGGCGGCGATGCCGATCGCCATGCCCTTGCTGCGGCGGGCGTCCGAACGGGTGAGGTCCCAGAGGATCAGGCAGGCGAGCGCGAGGTTGATCTGGCCGTACCGGAGCGTGGTGAAGACGGGTTCGAGCCAGACGCCGAGACCGGTCACCAGGATGACGCCGATCGGCCGCAGTTCGCGGCGCGGCCAGCCGACCAGCTTGAAGGACAGGTGGGTCAGCAGGGCGAGCAGCCCGAGGTTGCCGAGAGTGATCGCCACCCGGAGGAACGGGACCGGGAACCAGGTGGTGGGCACGAACAGCATGGCCGCGAACGGGGGGTAGGTCGCGGGCAGGTTCCACTCGGTGACGCGCAGTGCGTACAGGTCGGTGCCGTTGGCCACGGCGGCGCCCTCGGCCCGGTAGACGATCATGTCGACCATCGAGGTGTTGACGAAGTGGCGGACCACCGCGTACACGACCAGGGACAGGAGCGCCAGGGCCGAGGCGGCCAGCAGCGGTCGGCGGGGGGCCTCGCGCAGCGCGCGGACGGGGGCGCCGAGCGCGGTCCGCAGCCGGTCCGACAGGGGGGCGGGCGCGGGGTCGGGTGCGGTCCGCACCGGGCTGCGCTCGTCTTGCACCGCTGTCACCAGTCCACTCCGTCCACCACTCGACCAATCGCCGACGATACCGGATGCGGGCCGACCGGGCCTGGGCACGGATGATCACGCAGGGTGACGAATGGGCCCCGACCGGCCGTACTCCGTTGCGGGCGGAGCACGGACGGCCGGGGCCACCGGGGGGGAAGGCTCAGAGCCTCAGCGGCCCCGCAGCTCAGCCGGTGTAGGCGCCGAGGGCCCGGGTGAAGTCCAGCGGCTGCTGGACGATGCTGCTGCAGCTGGCATCGGCGTAGGCCTTGGCCCCGCCGTCGCAGGCCTTGTCGCGGGTGCCGGACCACATCGCCAGCCAGGCGAGGTGCCTGGACGCCGCGAAGTCGGCGAGCTGCTTGGCGTCGGCGACGGTGAAGACCTCGCTGGCGACGTCGTTGACGCCGATCATCGGGGTGACGGCGACCTTGCGCCAGGCGGCCGCGTCGTCCAGTCCGAGCACGCTCTTGACCTGGGCCTGGGTGGCGGTGGCCGCGGCGATCGCGTACTTGCCCATCTGGCCCTGCGGGTTCGGGGCGACGCCGTCGCCGAAGTCCATGGCCATGATGTTGACCGCGCCGATCGCGACGCCGTTGTTCTTGGCGTCGGCGACCAGGTTGACGCCCTCCTGGGTCAGGCCGGAGGGCAGCGCGGGCAGCGTGAAGGAGACGTCGAGCGCCTTGCCCTGGGCGGCGGCGTTCTTCTGCAGCTGGGCGATGGCCTGGGCGCGGCGGGTGTTGGCGGCGGTGTTGGCGATCGCGCCGCCCTCGACGTCGAAGTCGAGCCTGGTCAGACCGTAGGCGTCGACGGTCTTCTGGTAGGCGGCGGCCAGGTCGGCGGTGGAGCCGCAGGCGAGGGCCAGTTCGCTGCCGTTGGCGCCGCCGAAGGAGACCCGGACGTCGCCGCCGATCGCCCGCAGGGCGCCGATCTGGGCGGCCACCGCGTCGGCGGACAGATCGCTGACGCCGCCCCACTTGGGCTGGCAGCCGCCGCCGGACACCACGAAGGCGAGGGTGTAGTTCTTGACCCCGGTGGCCTTGGCGGTGGCGACCAGGTCGTACGGCGGGTAGAGCGAGGTGTCGACGTACGGGGCGAAGCCGGCCCCGGCGCCGGCCGGGGGTACGGGCACACCGGTCGCCGTGGGGGTGGCGGTCGGGGTGCGGGTCGGCGTCGGGGTGGTCGGCTTCGCGGTGGCCGTCGCCGTAGGGGCCGGGGTGCCGGTCCCGGTCCGGGTCGGCACGGGAGTGGTCGGCGCGGGGCTGGTCGACACCGGACTGGTCGGCGCGGTGGTGGGCGTCGCCGTCGCGGTCGGGCGGCCCGAGGGGGTGGGCGCGGTGCCGTCGCCGGCCTTGCAGGAGGTGTTGTTGATCAGGCAGTTGCCGGGCTCGGCCTGCGCGGCGCCGGCGCCCTGGGCGACGAAGCCGACCACCACGCTCTTGCCGGGCTCCAGCCGCTTGCTCCACGCCTCCGGCTTGACGGTAACGTGCTGGCCGGCGGCGGTGAAGGTGGCGTTCCAGAGCGAGTCGATCTTCGCCCCGGCCGGGAGGTCGAAGCTGAGCGTCCAGTCCTCGATCGGGCCGCTGTCCGGGTTGGTGACCAGGTACTGGCCGGTGTAGCCGGAGTCCCAGCTGCTGGTCCGGCTGTAGACGGCGCCGAGCGAGGCGGCGCTGGCCGAGGAGGCGAGGACGACGACACCGCCCGCGACCAGGGCGGCGGCGACCGCCGAGGCCCCGACGATCGCGCCCTTGCGGCTGCGCCTGCGGCGGCCTGGGCGGCGGTTGGGCTGGGTGGTCATGGCGCGTTACCTCCGGGGTGCCGTCGGTCGGCCGCGGTCCGGGCGCGGGTGCGTGCGGACGTCCGGGCGGCCGGCCCGGCTCGGTCGGGTGACCGGCGCGACCGACGCTAGCGGCGGCCGGGGGGCCGAACCGGCGGGCTGAGCGAGGGGAAGAACTCCCTTAGGCCGCGCTTAAGGAAGATCCGGAAACTGGCGGCGCATCAGGCGCGTGCGTGCGAAACCGGCCACCACGATTCCCCCGGGCGCCGAGGAAGAGACCGAGGAAAGCGGTCACTTCTGGAACAGCGCGCCCCGGCTGCGCCGCCGCCCCGCCCGCGCGGGGGTGCCGTCCGGGCGGGTCCGCAGCCGCAGCCGGATCTCGGCGCCGCCGAGCACGGCGGAGCGGCCGAGCGCCAGGTCGCCGCCGGTGGACTCGGCGAGTTTGCGGACGATGTCGAGGCCGAGCCCGGTGGAGCCCTCGCCGCCGTGGCCCTCGCCGCGCTTGAGGGCGGCGGCCGGGTCGCTGAAGCCGGGGCCGGCGTCGCCGACCAGGACGATCACCGAGGTCTCGGTGGCGAGCACGTCCACCGAGAAGGCGGTGCCGACGGCGGTGTGCCGGAAGACGTTGCCGAGCAGCGCGTCGACGGTGGCGGCCAGGTCGGCGCGCTGGACCGGGACGGGCGTCGCCCGGTCGGCGCCGGCCAGTTGCCAGCGGCGCCCCTCGTCCTCGGCCAGCGCGGACCAGAAGCCGACCCGTTCGCGGACCACCTCGGCGACGTCGCAGCCGACCGCGACGGCGGGCACGTCCTCGGGGTCGCGGCGGGCCGAGCGGATGATCTGGTCGACCTCGCGCTCCAGTTGGGAGACCGCGTGCCGGGTGGCGTCGGCGGCGTCGCCCTCGCCGAGTGAGGCGGCGTTGAGCCGCAGCACGGTCAGCGGGGTGCGCAGCCGGTGGGACAGGTCGGCGGCCAGTTCCCGTTCGGCGGCGAGGAGTTGGACCACCCGGTCGGCCATGGTGTTGAACGCGTGGGCGGCTTCGCGCAGTTCCTCGGGGCTGCCGGCGGCCTGCTTGCCGTCCACCGGGACCCGTACGGCGAGGTTGCCGGCGCCGAGCGAGCGGGCGGCGCCGGCGAGCCGCCGGGCGGAGGCCACGATCCGGCCGCCCATCCGGTCGGCGACCAGGACCGAGATGGCGACCAGGCCGAGCGCGACGCCCGAGAGCACCAGCCAGGCGGTGGAGACGCCCCGGGTGAGGTCGCCGTCGGCGACGAACACCTCGACCACGGCGGTGCGCCCGGTGTCCACCGCGACCGGCTGGAGCAGCGCGTAGCCGCCGGGCACCTCGACGGTGAAGGAGCGGCCCTGGCCGCCGGCGGTGGACACGTCGCCGGCGGCGGCCCGGGCCTCGCCGATGGTGGGCCCGCCGGGGCCGCCCGCGCCGGGGAGTGCGTCCGGGGCGGCCGGGGCGGGCAGGTGGACCGCCATCCGGCCCTGCCCGCCGGCGTCGGTGCTGGCCAGGGCGCGGTCGATGGCGATCTGGTCGGTGGTGATGGCGAGGGCCGGGCCGAGCGCGGCGGCCTGCCGCTCGGCGGCGGTGAAGGCGTGGTCCCGGGCGGTCTGCTGGACCATCAGGCCGAGCGGGATGAGGAAGGCCAGCGCGACCATGGTGGTCCCGGCGACGGCGGCCTTGATCAGGGCCCAGCGCAGCGAGCGCCCGAACCTCCTCATGTCTGGTGCTCCGCCAGTCCCCCGGCGGCCTCCAGCCGGACCCCGACTCCGCGGACGGTGTGCAGGTAGCGGGGGCTGGAGGCGGTCTCGCCGAGCTTGCGGCGCAGCCAGGACAGGTGGACGTCGATGGTCTGGTCGCCGCCGTAGGTCTGCTGCCAGACCTCGGCCAGGATCTCCTTGCGCGGCACCACCACGCCGGGGCGCCCGGCCAGGAAGGCCAGCAGGTCGAACTCACGGCGGGTCAGGTCGAGCAGCCGCCCGTCCAGCGAGGCCTCGCGGCGCTGGAGGTCGATGGCGAGGCCGCCGACCCGCAGGACCTGGGCGACGGGGGTGGCGCCGCCGCCGAGCCGGCGCAGCACGGCGGCCATCCGGGCGCTGAGGTGTTCCCCGGAGAAAGGTTTCACCAGATAGTCGTCGGCGCCGTCGTTGAGCAGCCGGACGATCTCGGCCTCGTCGTCACGGGCGGTCGAGATGATCACCGGCACATTGGTCAGGCCCCGGATCATCTTGAGCGCCTCGCTGCCGTCCAGGTCCGGCAGGCCCAGGTCGAGGATCACCAGGTCACAGCCGACCTGGGCGACCTCCCGCAGCGCCTCAAGTGCCGTGCCCACGCTGCGGACCGCATGACCGGTGTCGGTCAGGTGCCGGATGAGGGCGGATCGTACGAAGGGGTCGTCCTCGACCACGAGCACTGTTGCCATGGCCCTGCACGGTACGCCATCGACGGGCAGTGGTCTGTACCTCGGGGTGGCCTCCGGACATTGTGCAACTCCCCTGACTAATAACGGGGCTGCCCGGCTGCACAGGCCCGGAATACGGCAGGATGAGCGGACGATGCGGAACGGACTGGTACAGCTCGGCGCCTGGGCGGCGGCCACCGGGGCGGCGGTGGCGCTGTCCTGGCTCGGCGTGCACGCGGTGCTGACCGGCGCCGCGTTCGAGCAGCCCACGGCCCTGCCGCTGCCCTCGCCGAGGGCCGACGGCACGCCGCACACCGCGACCGTCACCCCCGAGCAGCCGCGGTCGGCCACCCAGACCGGGGCCCCGGCACCACCACCGGCCTCCCCGACGGCCGCCACGACGACGACGCGCGGGCCGGCCCCCGCCACCACCCTCTCCGCCGCCTCCCCGCCGGCCACCCGCCGCCCCACCTCCGCCACCACCACGGCGACGTCCTCCGTGACGTCCTCCGTGAAGAGCTACCCGGTGCCGGGCGGCAAGGTCGCCCTGGACATCCGCCCCGACAAGGCCTCGCTGGTCTCCGCCACCCCCGACCCGGGCTGGCAGATGCAGGTGTGGAACGGCGACCAGTGGATGCGGGTGGACTTCACCAAGGGCGAGCAGGCCAACTCGGTCTTCGTCTACTGGAACGGCCACCCGCCGGTGGTCGAGACGGCCATCCGCTGAGCCCCCCTCACCAGGTCTCGAACGGCAGGTACCCCGGCAGGTACGGCCCGGCGTAGCCGGACCGGTCGACCAGGGTGTGCCTGGTCCCGCCCGGCACCCCGATCGTCGCGAGCACCACCGTGCCGAAGCGGTCCCGCGCCTCGTACGGCTCGGCCAGCGACAGGGCGCCCCGGTCCACCGCGTAGTCGTACGCGTAGAAGACGTCCGGCACGCTCACCGCGAGGTCCAGCACCCCGTCCCCGTGCCGGGCGAGGTGCGCGGCCAGCTCCCGGCCGCGCGGGCCGATCACCTGGACCAGCGAGGTGAGCACGATCCTGGTCCCGGGCGCGTCCAGCACGTACGAGACCGTCTCCGGCTCCCCGGTCTCCGGCCCGGCGTACGCGGTACAGCGCAGCCCGAGCGCGGCGGTGTAGCGGCGGGCGGCCCGCTCGGCGTCGCCGACCGCGAAGACCACCGCGTCGGCGCGGCCCATCGGGAGGGGGGCGGACTCTCCAAGCCCTGCGGCGAGCAGGACGGGTTCGGCGGCGGTGTCGGTCATGACGGCCCTCCCGGTAGGCGTGCGGACCACGGCGGGTGCGACCGTGCGCCGGTGTGGGGCCCGGCGCACGGCGTTGTGGCTGGAGGGTGGCGCCGAGCCGACCGGCGCGCAACTGTTCCGTTTCCTCCTGGTCAAGCTGTGCGCCGGGGCGGGAGAATCGGCGGCGCCGCTGTACACAATGCCCACCGGAGGACGGAGCCGCGATGCCCCACGCCCAGTCCCCGAGCTCCCCCGGCTCGCCCAACTCCCCCGCTCCGCCGGGCGCTTCGGCCGCTCCCGGGACAGGCGGCGGGAACGACTCGATCGACACACTGGACGGCCGGCTGATCCGGCTGCTCGCCGAGGAGCCCCGGATCGGGGTGCTGGAGTGCTCGCGCCGGCTCCAGGTCGCCCGGGGCACCGTGCAGGCCCGGCTGGACCGGTTGCAGGCCAAGGGGGTGATCGGCGGCTTCGGCCCGGAGGTCGACCCGGCGGCGCTCGGCTACCCGGTGACGGCCTTCGCCACCCTGGAGATCTCCCAGGGCCAGGGCGCCGACGTCCGGGCGCACCTGGCGAGCGTGCCGGAGGTGCTGGAACTGCACACCATCACCGGGGCCGGGGACATGATGGTGCGGATCGTGGCCCGCTCCAACGCCGATCTGCAACGGGTGATCGACCGGGTGGTGGGCTTCGACGGGATCGTCCGCTCGGCCACCGCGATCGCGCTGGAGAACCCGGTGCCGTACCGCATCCTGCCGCTGGTGGACCAGGCCGCCGCCGAGTAGGGCCCGCGCCCGGCGGCAGCGGCCTGCGCCCCGGTCAGCAGCTGGGGACGCTGCCGCCGCTCTTCAGCGCCTCCAGTGCCGAGACCGCCTCGCCGAGCGTGCCGACCGGCACCAGGCGCAGCGCCTTGGGCGTGTTGACCTTGGCGTCCGTGCACTCGTCCTTGGGCAGCAGGAACACCGTCGCGCCGTCCCGGGCGGCCGCCTGGGTCTTGAGCGGGACGCCGCCGACCGCGCCGACGACGCCCTGGTCGTCGATGGTGCCGGTGCCCGCGATCGTGAGCCCGCCGGTGAGGTCGCCGCCCTTGCCGTCGCCGGCGAGCTTGTCGATGATGCCCAGCGCCAGCATCTGCCCGGCGCTCGGGCCGCCGACGTCACCCAGGTCGACCTTCACCTTGACCTGGTCCGGCGAGAGGTGGAGGTAGCCGAGCGCGGCGGCGGTGGCGCTGTTCTGCGACTCGGCCATCTGCTGGGCGGTCTGCTCCTCGGCCTTGGCCGGGTTGCCCGGCTGGTAGACCGTGTCGGTCGGGCGCACCGCCTCGTCCTGGTCGAACCAGGCCTGGAGCGCGCGCCAGAAGGTGGTCTTCTCGCCCGGGTTGGTGGCCGAGATGGTGACCATCCGCAGCTCGCCCTCGGTGGTGCGCAGCGGCGCCCCGGTCACGGTGAGGACCGGCTTGTCCTTGTACGTGCCGAGGGTGTCCGCGGTCAGGCCCGGCCAGGTCAGCGTGTACGGCAGCGGGACGAAGGCGGCCACGCCGAACAGCGCGGCGACCAGCACCCCGCAGAGCGTGAGCGCGCGGGTCCGCGGGGAGGTGAGGGCCTTGGGCAGCTTGGTGTCGGACACAAGGGGAATCCAAACACACCGGGGCCCGTGCCGGCCTACCGCAGCGCGTCGGCGACCTCGGTCGCCGCCTCCACCACCCGGGGGCCGACCCGCTCGGGGACCATCCCGTTCAGCATCACCACGCCGACGCTGCCCTCGATGCCGCTCAGTCCGATCAGCGCGGCGGCCGCGCCGCAGGCCCCGGACTGCTCCTCCGCACGGGTGATGACGAAGCCCTGCTCCGGCCGGCGCTGGCTGGGGAAGGTGCGCGCCTCCAGGATGGCCCGGCCGGCGGCGCTCTCGCCGAGCGGGTGGCGCAGCCCGGTGCGGTAGGCGACGTGGAAGTCGGTCCAGCTCGGCTCGACCACGGCGACGGCCAGCGCCTCGTTGCCGTCCACCAGGGTGAGGTGGGCGGTGGCGCCGAGGTCCTCGGCCAGGCTGCGCAGGGCCGGCAGCGCGGCCTCGCGCAGCAGCGGGTGCACGCGGTGGGCCAGGCGCAGGACGCCCAGGCCGACCCGGGCGCGGCCGCCGATGTCCCGGCGGACTAGGCCGTGCTGTTCCAGGGTGGCCAGCAGCCGGTAGACGACGGTGCGGTTGACGGCCAGTCGGGCGGCCAGCTCGGTGACGGTGAGCCCGCGCTCGGAGTCGGCGAGGAGTTTGAGGACCCGGACGCCACGGTCCAGGGTCTGGGAGGTCTCGGCAGTCACGACGGGCATCCTTTCCGCGGCGCTCGCGGGGGCAGGCGGCGCCGGACCGGGTTCGGTGTCGCGCGCAGGTGGGGTGGCCGCGCTCGGACCGCTCGCGGTGTCGTCCTTGACGTGCGTGCGGTCCTGCGGCGCCCGTCCTGTGGGGGTTGCCCGGTGGAAGAGCGTGGGGGAAAGGTAGTGAAGGAAATGTCGTGACGGAAGTGGTTGTCCAAAATTCGGGCGTGATCGTTCTCAACAGCGCGACGGAACCGGGACAAATGCCCGTATTTCTCCGGGCCCGTCAGCGCGCGGGTCCGGCCGCGCTCCGGAGTCCGGACACACGGGAGCGGGGCGGCCGGCCCGCGGCCGCGCGCCGTGCCGTTCCCGCGACCGATTCCGCGACCGATTCCGCGGCTACTTCGCCCACTCGCGGATCTTGGCGATCCGCGCCTTCAGCTGGTTCGCGGTGGCCTGCGCGGTCAGCGGGCCGCCGCACTGGCGGCGCAGCTCGTTGTGGACGGTGCCGTGCGGCTGGTCGGTGCGGTGGTGCCAGGCGGCCACCAGCGCGTTCAGCTCCTTGCGCAGCTCCCGGAGTTCCTGGTGGGTGACGACCGGCCGCTGTTCGGCCGGCAGCTCCAGCAGGTCGGCCTCCTCGGCGGGCTTGCCCTTGCTGCGCTGGATCTGCCGGTGCTGGCGCTTCTGCAGCAGCATCTGCACCTGGTCCGGCTCCAGCAGGCCCGGGATGCCGAGGTAGTCGTCCTCCTCCTCGCTCCCCGGGTGGGCCTGCATGCCGAACTCCATGGAGTTGTACAGCACCCGGTCGAAGACCGCGTCGGAGCCGATCGCCTCGTAGGAGAACTCGTCGCCGCCCGCGCCGTCCGGCCCGTCGTTGGCCCGCTCGGCCTCGGCGAGCAGCCGGTCCTCCTCGTCGAAGAGGCCCTCGCCCTCCTTCTTCGGCCGGTCCAGCACGTGGTCGCGCTGGACCTCCATCTCGTTGGCGAAGCCGAGCAGCGTCGGGATGGTCGGCAGGAACACCGAGGCGGTCTCGCCGCGTTTGCGGGCTCGTACGAAGCGGCCGACGGCCTGGGCGAAGAACAGCGGGGTGGAGATCGAGGTGGCGTACACCCCGACGCACAGCCGGGGCACGTCGACGCCTTCGGACACCATCCGGACCGCGACCATCCAGCGCGAGTCCCCGGCCGCGTAGTCGGAGATCCGCTGGGAGGCCTCGGTCTCGTCGGAGAGCACGACGGTGGCCTTCTCGCCGGAGATCTCGCGCAGGATCTTGGCGTAGGCGCGCGCGGTGTTCTGGTCGGTGGCGATGACCAGCCCGCCGGCGTCCGGGATCGCCTTGCGGACCTCGGACAGCCGCCGGTCGGCGGCCTGCAGCACGGACGGGATCCACTCGCCCTGCGGGGCCAGCGCGGTGCGCCAGGCCTGGGCGATCAGGTCCTTGGTCATCGGCTCGCCGAGCCGGGCCTCCAGCTCGTCACCGGACTTGGTGCGCCAGCGCATGTTGCCGCTGTAGCTGAGGAAGATCACCGGGCGGACGACGTGGTCGGCGAGCGCGTGCCCGTAGCCGTAGGTGTAGTCGGCGACGGACTTGCGGATGCCGTCGCCTCCGGCCTCGTACTGGACGAACGGGATCGGGTTGGTGTCGGAGCGGAACGGCGTCCCGGTCAGCGCCAGGCGGCGGGTGGCCGGCTCGAAGGCCTCGAAGCAGGCCTCGCCCCAGGACTTGGAGTCGCCGGCGTGGTGGATCTCGTCCATGATCACGAGGGTCTTGCGCGCCTCGGTCCGGTTGCGGTGCAGCATCGGGTTGACCCCGACGCCCGCGTAGGTGACCACGATGCCGTGGTAGTCCCGGGAGAGCGGGCCGGAGGAGTAGGCCGGGTCGAGCCGGATGCCTATCCGTGCGGCGGCCTCGGCCCACTGCTTCTTCAGGTGCTCGGTCGGCGCGACGACGGTCACCTGCTGCACCAGGTGGTTGTGCAGCAGGTACGAGGCCAGGGTGAGCGCGAAGGTGGTCTTACCGGCGCCCGGGGTGGCGACCGCGAGGAAGTCGCGCGGCTGCGTCTCGATGTACCTGTCCAGCGCGCCCTGCTGCCAGGCCCGCAGCTTGCCCGCGGTGCCCCAGGGGGCGCGGCCGGGGAAGGCCGGCGAGAGGTGGTGCGAGGCGGCGGACGCGGCGGGTCCGGCACCCCGGGCGGGCGCCTGCGGCTCCGACACGTCGGAGAACAGCGGCATCGAGGAGGCGGCGGCAGTACTCACGGTCTCCGAGGGGGGATCATCGCAGGTCAGGGGCGGTTTCTCAGCCCCGCCCCGCGGAAGGGCGGCGATCGGACAACCCGCCCAGCGTACCGGCCCGGCGCCGTCGGGGCGGCCAGGCGAGGCTCCGCGCCGGGCCCGGGCGGCCGGAAATCGACGTGACCCGGATCACATCCGATCGGTTCCGAAACCGAGTAATCACGGCCGGTCCCGGGACTCTCACCAGGGTGAGGCCGCCCCAACCCTCCCCCTTGTCGACCGGCCTCACACCGACCCGAAGGGACTCGCCGTGCACACCGCCGCCGAAGAGACCGTCCAGGCCCGTCTGATCCTCTCGCTCCACCGCTCCGTCCGGCTGCGGGTGGTCCTGAGCTACCTGCCGGAGGACCCGCTCGCCGTCCGGATGGCCTTCCCCGCCGAGTTCTCGCTGGACGAACCGGCGGACGGCGGCGCGGGCCCGGGCACGGACGGCGCCGACGACATCGTCTGGGTCTTCGCCCGCCAGCTGCTCTCGGCCGGCCTTGAGCTGCCGGCCGGCGTCGGCGACGTCCACGTCCGGCCCGCGGTCGGCCGGCGCACCATGGTCGAACTGCGGGCGCCGGAGGGCACCGCGCTGCTCCAGTTCGACACCACCGACCTGCGCCGCTTCCTGTGGCGCAGCCGGCTGCTCGTCCCCGAGGGCGAGGAGCACCTGCACCTGGACGCCGACCGCGCGCTCGCCGAACTGCTCGGCTGAGCGGCGCGCGGGGCCGGCGTCCGGGGGCGCCACCGCGCTTCCGGCCGTCACCCGGGTCCGGGGCCCGGGGCTCCTCAGCCCGACAGCCTGCGCATCAACCGGACGCCCTGCGCCGGCGTCAGGTGCGGCAGGTAGGCCTTGCCGATCGCCCGGGTGATGCTCGGCAGCGCGGCGGGGTCGGGGTAGGCCATGTACATCGGCCGGTACTCCGGCTGGAACTTCGACTTGAACGCGAGCAGCGAGCGGAAGCCGTACACCGGCTCCAGCACCCGTCCCATCCAGTCCAGCATCCGCTGCAGGCCGGAGGGCTCCTCGTCCTGCCCGGAGCGGGCCAGCGGCGCGCCGGACAGCGACAGGAAGCGCGCACCCTCCTCCTTGAAGCCCAGCGCGGCCGAGGCGATCAGGAACTCGTTGACGCCGCGGAAGCCGTCCGAGCGCCGGCGCATGAAGTCCAGCGTCCAGCCGACCGGCACGCCGTTCTCGTACACCGGCATCCAGCTGGTCAGCCCGTGCACGACGCGCTGCTCGTCCACCGCGATCAGCACCCGTACGTCCGGGTCGTCCAGCTCCTCCAGTCCGCCGAGCGTGAAGCCCATCTCGGGCAGGCCCTTCTCGGAGACCCACTCCTCGGAGATCGCCCGGATCTGGTCCCGCAGCGCGCGCGGCGCCTCGTGGTGGGACCACCACTCGGCGGTGATGCCCTGCTTGCCGGCCTTGTTCAGCGCGGTCCGGATGTCCTGCCACTTGCGGCCGGTGAAGGCCAGCTCGGGCAGCGCCACCACGGTGTCCTCGGCGACCTGCACCGAGCGCCAGCCGAGCTGCGCGGTGGCCTCCCGGGTCTGCGGGGAGACGCTGTAGAAGCACGGGGTCCAGCCGCGCTGGTCGCAGAACCGGGCGAACCCGGCCACCGCCCGGGCCCGGGCCTCCGGCGCGCCGAACGGGTCGCCGGTGGTCAGCGCCACCGTGTTGTGCACCCGGTAGGCGACGGCCGCCCGGCCCTCCTCGTCGAACCAGTAGTGGTTGCCGTCCCAGGTGGTGATGAAGGACAGCGTCCCGCCGCCGTACGCGGTGAGCAGCGCCCTGGCCCGGGCGGCCGCCTCCGCGTCGGTGTGCAGCACCGGCCGGCGGAAGGCCAGCAGCAGCGCGGTCAGCGCGACCACCCAGAAGGCCAGCCCGCAGTACGTCTCCAGGAACAGCGCCACCGGGCCGACCGCGATCGGGTAGTCCGGCAGCAGGTCGTTGTAGGCGGGCGGCAGGAACTGCGCGGGCAGCCCGTGCAGCAGCCGGCGGATGTTCGCCCCCGGCTCGAACTGGTCGGCCGCGAGGCGCCCGAGCCCCACGTACGCGGCCGAGGCCGCCAGGGCGGCGCCGCCGAGCAGCGCGCCCAGCCGCAGCACCGCCCGGCCGGCCAGCCGCAGCCGGAAGCGCTGCCGGGTGGCCAGCAGCAGGCCGAGGGTGAGCAGCGGCAGCAGCAGCGCCTCGACGAAGTACTGGACCACGTCGCCGCTGACCGGGCCGGAGTCGAGGTACAGCCAGCCCAGCAGCGCCGCCCAGAGCAGCTCGGTGGCGACGGTGATCCGCCAGGCGAGCCGCAGCCCCCGGCGCAGCCCCTCGGCCAGGACCAGCAGCAGCGCCGGGAACAGCGCGGCCATCAGCCGGCCCGGGGTGTCGAAGATCCGCTCGACGGCGTGCGCGCGGGCGCAGTCGTGCGCCGACAGCGCGCAGAAGTCGGCCACCTCCTCCGGGCTGAGCCGGTGCGAGAAGTACAGCTCGGAGAAGGTGTTGAACGGCCCGCTGGCGTTGTCGTACAGCGAGGCGATCAGCGGCCCGAGGGCGGCGGCGACCAGGCAGAGCGCCACCAGCACCCGGGTCTCGGAGTGCGAGGAGCGGTGGGTGCGCAGGTGCAGCCCGCCCCGGGCGAGCAGCGCGCCGGCGCCCAGCCCGACGAACGCGGCGGCGCACCGCTGGACGCTCTGCAGGTGACCCACGTAGAGCGTCATGACCAGCGGGGCGAGCAGCACCAGCAGGTGCAGCCGGCGGCGCCAGAGCACGGTGAGCCGGTAGCCGAGCACCCCGGCCAGCGCGAACAGGCCGACGCCGGGGCCGACCGAGGTCTGGTCGGCCACCGAGACGGTCCACTGCTCGCCGACCCGGGAGCCGACCGCGATCAGCCCGGTACCGAGCAGGGTGCCCGCCAGCTGCCCGCCGACCAGTACCGCGAGCGTGCGCAGCCACCCGAGCCGGTGCTCGGCGGCCGGGCCGACCAGGACCAGCAGCAGGCTGGTGAAGACGTACGAGCCCAGGCCGGAGCACCAGAACAGCGAGGTGAACGGCGTCCACCAGTGGCCCTCGGCGAGCGTGGGCACGCCGACGCCGACCCGGTCGAGCAGCCGCTCGGACGGCCCGTGGGCCAGGCTGCCGGTGGCCGCGCCGAGCGCCCAGAGCCCGGCCAGCAGCACCAGGGTGAGCGGCGCCGAGCGCAGCCACACGCCGAACGTCCGGGTGGCCCGCCAGGCCCGCTGCGGGCGCGGCTCCGGCGTTCCGGCGACCGGCGCGCGGTCCGACGGCCACTCCTGTTCCTTGGCCGGCGCGGGGGCCGCGGGGAGCCGGATCACCGGATCAGTCCGGTCTGCTGGGAGAGCCAGGTCAGATTCTGTTCGAAGGCCTGGCGGAACACGACCCAGCTGTGCCAGCCGGGGATGGTCTGGTAGCCGACCTTCATTCCGGCCGCCTGTGCCGCCGCATAGGCCTTCTCCTGCATGGGTCGGAAGTCCGGGTCGTTGGCGCCGACCACGAACATGCCTGCGGTGTCGGGGAACTTCTGCCGGGCCATGACGTGCACCGGGTCGACGGCGTCGAACGCGGCCTCGTCACCGCCGAAGGCCTTGTCGACGGTCTCGCCGCGGTCGCCCAGGGTCGGCTCGTCCTGGCCGGAGATGTCCAGGAAGGTGCCGTAGACCCCGGGTGCGTTGACGGCCAGCTGGAGCGAGCAGGTGCCGCCGAGCGAGAGCCCGCCGATGGCGAAGGCGCCCCGGCCGGTGGCGGTCTGCAGGTTGTGGTGGATCCAGTCCGGGACGTCGGTGGCCAGGTAGGTGTGCGCCTTGGCGATCCGGGAGTCCATGCAGAGCGTGTTGGTGAACGGGCTGCCGGTGGGGTCGGCGACCACCACGATCGGGGCCAGGCCCTGGTGGTCGGCGGCGAAGGCGTCCAGGGTCTCCTGGATGGCCCCGGAGGTGATCCAGTCCACCGGGGCGCCGGGCTGGCCGGGCAGCAGCACCACGACGGGCAGCAGCGGCCGGGGATTGGCCTGGTAGGCGGGCGGCAGGTAGACGTACCCGTCGCGGGCCGTGAAGCCGGACTTGGCGCCGGGGATGGTCACGGTGGAGAGGGTGCCCTTCGCGGGCAGGCCGGGCGGCGCGTGCCAGAGCTCCTCGACGGGCTTGCCGGGCGAGGCGGCGACGGTGCTGGCCACCTTGCCCGTGGTCAGCGCCTGGATCTCGGGCACCAGCATGGCCCGGGCGGTCGGGTACTGGTCGAAGCCCCGGTTGACCTGCGAGGCGGCCATCAGCAGCACCAGGACGGCGGCTCCGGTCGCCAGCAGCCGCCGGCGGACGGCGAGCAGCGGCGCGCGGAAGCAGACCAGGGATATCGCGAACAGCGCGACGGCTATCCAGCGCAGGACGAAGTCCGGTGTGCCCTCCGGGAAGGGGTGCCACCAGCCGTCGACGCCGAGCTTCACCAGGGCGGTGAGCGTTCCGGCCAGCATCAGGGCGCCGAAGAGGCGCGGGGCCCGCCAGCGTTCGTGGCGGGAGAACGCGAGCAGGACCAGCGACCCCCAGCCCGCGGCGAGCACGGCGTACGGGATCGGGCCGTGGGTGAGCGGCCAGTCGATCGGGTTCCAGCGGGTGGCGAGGGTCAGCGTGGTCATGCGGCTTTGCCCGGCCGGGTGGTGTCGGCCAGGAAGCCGTAGGCGACGACGTTGCCCTCGTAGCCGTGCTCGGCGCTGTACGCGCCGCCGCAGGTGATGACCCGCAGCTGAGCGTCGGCGGCCTGGCGGTAGACCCGGTCGTCCGGGAAGTCCTTTCGGTCGTGCACTTCGATGGCGTACAGCTGGTAGACGGCGACGGCGCCGTCCGCGCGGGCGATCTCGATCCGGTCTCCGCGCCGGAGCGCCCCCAGGTTGTAGAAGACGGCCGGGCCGGCCTTGTTGTCGACGTGCCCGGCCAGGATGGCGGTGCCGCGCTGCCCGGGGCTGGCCCCGCCGCGGTACCAGCCCGCCAGGTTGCGGTCCGCCTCGGGCGGGGCCTGGAGGTGGCCGTCGGGGTCGAGGCCGAGCGCGGTGACCGGGGCGTCCAGCCGGACGGCCGGGATGCGGATGCGGGTGGGGTCGGACGGGCCCAGTGGCGGGGCGACGGAGACCGGGGCGAAGCCGGACAGCGTCTGGGTGCTGCCGGGGGCGGGCGGCAGCGCGCCCTGCCCGCCGTCGTGCAGCAGCCAGGCGCCGAGTACCAGCGCGGCACCGGCCGCCAGGGTGCCCGGCCACGGGCTCCTGCTCTGCTGGACGCCCACGGGCGCTCCCCTCTACCGACGGATTCCCGATCCTGGGAGTTTCCTGGGAAACAATTCAATCGGATCGGACCTTAAAGCACGTCCACACGATGGGCGTAATGACACCCCCCGTTCGGCAGGGCAATCGCCCGAATCCGTGCGCCCAGTGGGCACCCGGTGACGGAACGCGACGGCCGTTTCCCAGGTGACGGCGCCACCGGAACGCCTCGGTACGAGCTTCGACGGCGCGGGGGGCCTGTCCGGTTGCGTCAATCGGGCGATCGATGACGACCTCGGGTGGCGCCTCGTCGACCGATCGGGCCCAGCTGGCATGCTGACCCGGTCACGGGTTCTATCACCCCACTTGTCCGACCGGATTTCCGCACGCCTGTACGCCTGCCGAACGCCTCATGAACGGAGTGACCATGGCCGCTCTCTCCCGCCGCACCCTGCTGGCCGCCGGTGCGGCCTCCGCCGCCACCCTGGCGACCGGCTGTGGAAGCAACAGCGCCGACAAGCCGATGATCGGCTCGGCCGTCCCCCCCACCGGCGCGGCCGTCGACGAGAGTGCCGGCCCCACGGACACCGCCGAGCCGCAGGCCGTCCTGATCGGCGACGGCTCCACCTCCGACACCGGGGCCCAGCCCCACCAGCCCACCCCCGAGCGGCTCAAGGCCGGCGAGAGGCCGCCGCAGTTCGTGGTCTTCTCCTGGGACGGCGCCGGCGAACTCGACAACGGCCTGTTCGCCCGCTTCCGCCGGCTGGCGCAGGAGCACAACGCCTCGATGACCTTCTTCCTCAGCGGCCTCTACCTGCTGCCCGAGTCCAAGAAGGACCTCTACCGCCCCCCGCAGCACAAGGTCGGCGCCTCCGAGATCGGCTACCTCACCGACCAGCACATCCACGACACCCTGGAGAACGTGCACGCGGCCTGGCTGGAGGGCCACGAGATCGGCACCCACTTCAACGGCCACTTCTGCGGCTCCACCGGCGTCGGCAAGTGGTCCCCGGAGGAGTGGGACAGCGAGATCCAGCAGGCCATGGACTTCGTGACGAACTGGCGCACCAACACCGGCTTCACCGACCTGCCGGCGCTGCCCTTCGACTACCACAGGGAGCTGATCGGCAGCCGCACCCCCTGCCTGGAGGGCCAGCGCAACCTGCTGCCCACCGCGGTCAAGCGCGGCTGGCGCTACGACAGCAGCGGCAACGGCACCCAGGTGTGGCCGCAGAAGATCCAGGGCGGCGCGCTCTGGGACCTCCCGCTGCAGTCCATCCCCTTCCCTGGGCACACCTTCCAGGTGCTGTCGATGGACTACAACATCATGTACAACCAGTGCGGCCCCAACACCAAGGCCGACCCGGCGCTCTACCCGGGCTTCCAGGCCCAGGCCCGCGACTCCTACCTGCTGGGCTTCGACCGCACCTACAACGGCAACCGGGCACCGTACGTCATCGGCAACCACTTCGAGGAGTGGAACGGCGGCATCTACATGAACGCCGTCGAGGACGTGCTCCGGACCATCGCGGACAAGCCGGAGGTCCGGCTGGTCTCGTTCCGCCAACTGGTGGACTGGCTGGACGCCCAGGACCCGGCGGTGCTGCGCAAGCTCCAGGGCCTCGCCCCGGGCCAGGCGCCGACCGGCGGCTGGGAGGCCTTCCTCGGCACCCCCGGGGCACCGCCGGTGCCCGCCGCCGCCGGCTGACCCTCAGGACCTGGTCCGGACCCGGCCGGAGAGCAGCGCCCCCAGCAGCGCCACGCCGGCCATGGCCAGCAGGATCACCGCGAACGCCACGGGCGACCCGGCGGCACCGGACGAGCCGGCGGCCCCGGCACCCTCGTGGGCGGCGGCGAGCGAGCCGCCGCCCAGCACCGCGAACATCACTCCCGCCAGGCCCGTCAGCAGGACGTTGCCCAGCGCGTCGCTCATCTGCAGGGCCGCCGAGTTCACCCCGGCGTCCTCCGGCGCGGAGAGCTTCATCATCAGCACGCTGACGCTCGCGACCGTCAGTCCCATCCCGATGCCGCCGATACCCCAGGCAACCGCCGCCACCCAGGCCGGCACCGCCGGGACCAGCACCAGCGCGGCGCCCGCGATCGCCACCGCGGTCAGCACGAACCCGCCCCGGATCATCGCCTCGCGGTAGCGCTCCGCCCCCGGCCGCCCCTGCAGCCAGGAGCCCAGCGCCCAGGTGAGCCCGCCGCTGGTCAGGGTGAGCCCCGACATCGTCGGCGAGAGGCCGCGTTCGGTGGTCATCATCAGCGGGACGAAGGCCTCGGCCCCGAGGAACGCCCCGGCCGCCAGTCCGCGCAGCAGGATCACCGCCGGCAGCCCCCGACCGGCCCGCAGGGTCCGCTCGGGCAACAGCCCCAGGACGGCCGGCACCAGCAGCGCCGCCCCGACGGTCCCGGGGAGCAGCCCGATCAGGTCGTGCCGCCCGCCCGCGTACTGCAGCAGGCCGGCACCGAGCGCCGCCATCGCGGCCAGCAGGGTGCGCCGGCGGTCGAACTCCGCGCCCCTGGCCACCGGGTGCTCCCGCTCGGAGCGGGTCAGCGCGGGGCCCATCACGGCCAGCGGCAGCAGGATCAGCACCGGCACGGCCAGGAACACCCAGCGCCAGCCGAGGTGCTGGGTGATCGCGCCGGAGACCAGCGGCCCGATGATCGAGGGCAGCACCCAGGCCGAGGAGAAGGCCGCGAACACCGCCGGCCGCAGCCGCTCCGGGTAGGCCCGGCCGACCACCACGTACAGCGCGACGATCACCAGCCCGCCGCCCAGGCCCTGGACCGCCCGCCCGGTCACGAACACCCACATCCCCGGCGCCGTCCCGGCCACCACCAGGCCCACGCCGAACACCGCGATGCCGGTGAACAGCGGCTGCAACGGCCCGCGCCGGTCGCACCACTGCCCGGAGACGACCAGCGCGAACAGCGTGGTGGTGAAGTAGCCGGAGAAGGCGAAGGCGTACAGCCCGATGCCGTTCAACTGGCGGGCCGCGGTCGGCATCGCGGTGTTGACGGCGGTCGCCTCGAAGGCGATCACCAGGACCACCGACACGATCCCCAGCGTCAGAGCGCGGTAGCGGCCACTGAGGACCCCGCCACCGGGGTCGGGTTCGGAGGGTATCGAGGCGGAGTCGACCGAGGTGGGGGAGGCAGTGGTCATACGTAACATCGTAAGGGCCGTCTGGCTTCATGACCCCTGACCCGAGTCGGTGATCAGCTAGTCCGCAGGGCTTAGGACCAGGGTCAGGGGGAAGCTCAGCCGGCGGTCAGTGGAGCACCTTCAGGCCGACCACGCCGGAGACGATGAGCAGCAGGCAGCCGATCCGGGCCGCCGTCACCGCGTCCCCCAGGACGGCCATGCCGTAGAGCGCGGTGCCGACCGCGCCGATGCCGACCCAGACCGCGTAGCCGGTGCCGATCGGAATGGTGCGCATCGCGTACGCCAGCCCGCCCATGCTCAGCAGCAGGGTCACACCGAAGACGAGGCTGGGGGTGAGCCGGGAAAAGCCCTTGGACGACTCCAGGGCCACCGCCCACACGGTCTCCAGGACACCCGAGATGATCAGAACGAGCCATGCCATGACGGCCTACCTCCGCAGTCCACAGCGGCCGGATTGCCGCTGAACTGCGCCGTCTTGTCGTCACCGGGTACGACGCGCTCGTCCGGGGCGGCCGGGCAACCGACCACCTGGTTCCGACCGTAGCACAAGCCGCCATACAGAATTTACATTCCACCGTTGACGGCCCCCCGCGCATTCCGCCACTATGAATTCACTGGCCGTGTGCCCGAGTGGCTTAGGGAACCGTCTGCAAAGCGGTGTACACGGGTTCGATTCCCGTCATGGCCTCGCCGGAAATGGAATTGCCGGTCGACATTCCGTCGACCGGCAATTCCTTTTTCCGCCATTTCCGGGGCGGTCGGCCGAAACCGCCGCCCCCGCCCGTCAGACCGCGACCGCGTCCTCCGGCCGGATCGGCAGCCGGCCGACCGGCAGACCGGTGGCCGCCCGGACGGCGGCGGCCACGGCCGCCGGGGCGACCACCGCGGGGGCGGCGCTGACCGCCTTGGCCCCGAAGGTGGCGACCACGTCCCGCTCCTCCAGCAGAGCGGCGATCCGTACCTGCGGGGTGTCCAGCGCGGTGGGCAGCCGGTAGCCGGTGAGCGAGGGGTTCAGCAGCACGCCGCCCTCGGTGCGCAGGTCCTCCAACAGCGCCAGGCCGACGCCCTGGGCCACGCCCGCCTCGATCCGGTCCTCGATCTGCCGCGGGTTCAGCGCCCGGCCGACGTCCTGGGCGACCGTCATCTCGACCACCCGGACGGCGCCCAGCTCGATGTCCACGTCCACCACCGCGCGCATCGCGCAGAACGCGATCGACACGAAGGCGTCGCCCTGCCCGGACTCGTCCAGCGGCTCGGTGGGGTGCGGGCGGCACTGGGCCGTCGCCCAGAGCTCCTTGCCCTCCAGCGCCTCGGCGACCGGCATGCCGAGCACCCCGTCGTACGAGGTGATCTTGCCGTCGGCGATCTGCAGCAGTTCCACCGACATCCCGAAGTTGGCGGCGATCGGCTGCAGCAGCTGGTGGCGGACCATCAGCGCGGCGCGCTCGACGGCGCCGCCGGAGACCCAGGTGTGCCGGCCGCGGGCGGAGGGACCGGCGATGGACTGGTCGCTGTCGGCCGGCGCGATGTACACCTCGCTGACGCCCAGCACGGTCTGCACGATCTGCCGGGCCAGCGTGGCGAAGCCCTGTCCGGAGTCGACGGCCGCGCAGATCACCGTGGCGTGGTCGCCGCTGACCCGCACGGTGGCGGTGGAGACCTCGTCCTCGCCCTCGGCGCCGAGCATGTGCACCATGCCGACGGCGTAGCCGATCCCGCGCCGCACCGCCGCCGGGTCGCCGGCGCCACCGGGCCCGCCCGGCAGCAGCCACTCGGCGTCCGGGTCGTCCACCGGCAGGGCAGGCAGCGGCTCGGCCGCGACAGCCTCCAGCAGCGCGCCGACCGGCGCCGGGCAGGTGACGGCCTGTCCGGTGGGCATCGGGTCGCCGGTGGCCATCGCGTTGCGGCGGCGGATCTCCACCGGGTCCACGCCGATCCGGGCGGCCAGCTGGTCCAGCTGCGACTCGTAGGCGAAGCAGGCCTGCAACGCGCCCTCGCCGCGCATCCGCCCGGCCGGCGGGTTGTTGGTGCGTACCGCCCAGGCGTCCACGAAGACGTTCGGGCAGACGTACGGGCCGACCGAGAACGCGGTGGCGGCGGCCAGCGCCTCGGCGGAGACGTCCGCGTACGCGCCGCCGTCCAGCAGGATCTGCGCCTCGACCTTCACCAGGGTGCCCTCGGCGTCGGCGTGGTGGCGGTAGCGCAGCAGCGCGGGGTGGCGCGAGGGGTGGGTGTGGAAGGACTCCTCGCGGGTGAGGGTCATCTTCACCGGGCGGCCGGTGCGCAGCGCCAGCAGCGCCAGGGTGACCTGGAAGGAGAGGTCCTCGCGGTCGGTGGTGGCCCCGGGTACGCCGGTGACCACCAGCCGGACCCGGTCGGGCTCCAGGCCGAGGCAGGCGGCGGTGCGGTCGCGGTCGCCGTGCGGGTCGGTGGAGGACAGGTGCAGTTCGACGCCGCCGTCCGGGCGCGGCACGGCCAGCCCGGCCTCGGCGCCGAGCGGGGCCGGGTCCTGACGGCCGACCTGGTAGAGGCCCTCGATGATGATCTCGCCGGCCGCGTCCGGATCCCCGGTGCGCAGCGGCAGGTGGCGGAACAGGTTGCCGTCCGGGTGCAGCGACGGGGCGGTGAAGGCCTGCTCGGGGTCGGTGACGGCCTCCAGCAGCTCGTAGTCGACCGCGATCAGACCGACCGCCAGCCGGGCGGTGTCCGGGTGGTCGGCGGCCACCGCGGCGATCGGCTCTCCGTGGTGGCGCACCACGCCCGCGGCCAGCACCGGCCGGTCGGCGACGATCGGCCCGGCCGGGGCGCCGTCCGGGGTGCCGTCCGGACCGGGCGGCAGGTCGGCGGCGGTGACCACGGCGTGCACGCCGGGCAGCGCGAGCGCCGCCGCGGTGTCGATGCCCCTGATCCGGGCGTGCGGGTGCGGCGAGCGCAGCACCGCGCCCCAGAGCAGCCCCTCGGCCCACAGGTCGGCCGCGTACGGGTAGATGCCGAGCGCCTTGGGCAGCGCGTCGCTGCGCAGCGGTGAGCTGCCCAGGCCGAACGGCTCCGGTGCGCCGCCCTCGCCGCCGTCCTGCTGGAGTGCTGCGCCGATGTCGGTAGGCGACGTCATGATGCGTGGTCGTCCTCGGGGAGCCGGATGCCGTGGGCGGGGGTGGCGCCGTACGGGACGCCGGCCGGGGCGGTGCCACCGGCCGGAGCGCCGTGCGGGGGCGTGGCGACGTAGGGCGTGCCGTGCGGGGGCGTGCCGTCGAAGGCGGCCCCGGGCAGCGGCGTGCCGTGCGCGGGGGTGGGTTCGTAGACCGGGGCGTCGTACCCGGCGTCGTAGCCGTTCTGCTGCGGGTAGCCGCCGGGCACGTAGGTGCCGTGGGCGGGGGTGCCCTGGTACGGCTGCTCGGGGTAGCCCTGCGGCGGGTAGTACACCTGGTCGTCGGCGGTCTGGGCGGGGATGCCCTGGACCGGCGTCAGGACGGCGGTGTCGTACACGCCGGTGTCGTAGCCGCCCTGGCCGTCGCCGTACGGCTGGTCGGCGCCGGCCGGGGGCTGCTCGGCGGGCGGCTGCGGGACGTGCTCGATCCAGGCGTCGGCATCGGCGTAGACCGGCGGTTCGGCGGCCTGCTGCGGTCCGGCGGCCGCTTCCCCGGCGGGCTGGTCGGCGGCCTGGCCGGTGTCCGGTGAGGCGGCCTGGGCGGCGGTCGCGGCGGCCGTCTCCTCCGCCTCCTCGACGTCCTCGGCGCGCGCGTCGGCGATGCTCTGGACGGCGGCCAGCACGCCGCGGTAGCCGGTGCAGCGGCAGAGGTTGCCGCAGAGCGCCTGGCGGGCCTCGACCTCGGTCGGGCGGTGGTTGCGCTGGAGCAGGTCGTGCACCGCCATCGCCATGCCGGGGGTGCAGTAGCCGCACTGCACCGCGCCGGACTCGGCCAGCGCCTGCTGGACGTCGCTCGCGCCGCCGGCGGCCGACAGGCCCTCGACGGTGTTGATCTCGCTGTCGGCGGCCAGCGCGGCGGGCACCAGGCAGCCGGCCACCAGCTGGCCGTCCACCTGCACCGAGCAGGCCCCGCACTCGCCCTGCTCGCAGCCGTCCTTGGCACCGGCCAGGCCGAGCCGCTCGCGCAGCACGTAGAGCAGGCTCTCGCCGATCCAGGCGTCGGTGACGGGCCGTTCGAAACCGTTGACCCGCAAGGTGTACGAGGCGCACGGGCGCAGCTCGCGGCTGACCTGCGGGGTGAGGCCGAGCGGGTCGGCGTCGAGGGTCTCGATGGGGTCTGTGGTCACTTCAGCGCCCTTCCCAGTGCCCGTCGGGCCAGCACCGATACGGTACGCCGCAGCCGAACGGCGGCCGCGCTCGGCCCCTCGGTCGCGGCCTCCCAGGCGCCTTCGGCGCCGTAGCTGTCGGGGACGCAGGCGGCGGCCACGTACTCGCCGAAGGCGGCGGTCGCGGCCGGGTCGATCTCCCGGCTGCCGTCCCAGTCGATGCAGCCGGCGACCCAGGCCTCGGCCTCCAGCGGGCGCAGCGGCACGGGCGCGACGGCGCCGACCGCGCAGCGCACGGCGCGCCGGGCGGGGTCGAGGACCAGCGCGACGGAGGCGGTGGCGCGGGCCGGGCCGCTGCGGCCGGTGGCCTTGAGGAAGACCTGCGGGGCGTGCAGCAGCGGGACGCGCACCCAGGTGAGGAGTTCGCCGGGGCGCACCGGGTCGAGGCCGGTGAGCAGGTGACTGACCGGCACCTCGCGGCTGGCGCCGGCCCGGGCGAGGGTGACGCTGGCCTCCAGGGCGGTGAGCACCGGGAGGGTGTCGCCGGCCGGGGCGGCGGTGACGATGTTGCCGCCGAGGGTGCCGACGTTGCGGACCTGCGGCGGGCCGGCGGTGCGGGCGGCGTCCGCGAGCGCGGGGATGAGCGCGGCGAAGTCGGGGCGGTCCATCCGGGCGTGGGTGAGTCCGGCGCCGAGGACGGCGGTGCCGCCGTCCTCGTAGCGCCAGCCGCGCAGTTCGGTGATCCGGCCGAGGCCGACCAGGGCGGCGGGGCGTAGCCGTCCGGCGTTGACGGCTTCCATCAGGTCGGTGGCGCCGGCCACCGGTACCGCGGCCGGGGTGGCGGCCAGCGCGTCGACGGCCTCGTCGAGGGAGGCCGGCAGCATGATCGTCCGGTTCACCTGGGTCCCACCGTGCTCCACTTGCTCATCGATCGGCTGCCGCCCGCGGCCTTCGGCCGTGGTGTCCGCGTCAGCAGCCCGGCCTGGCCCGTAGGGTACGGGCGATCGGGCCGGGTTGGGCAACTCTGGCACACAATGCTCGATGATCATTTCGGGGCAGGTGAACGGGACTGCCCGATTGGGACGGATACCGGGCGGTATCTGCCCAGGCCCGAACCGGACCTGGGCAGATGTTCATCTGTTCTTGACGTCAGATGACCACTCAGAAGTTCCCGCAAGGGCGAGTCCGTCGCGCTCAGCGCACCGGCGGCGGGCCCTCGATCGGCCGGCCGGCCACCCCGGGCCAGCGCTGCCAGGGGTGCGGGCCGTCCGCCGGGCGGTACTCCACGCCGAGCGCGTCCAGCACCTTCAGGTGCGCCTCCAGCCGGTGCTCGAAGCCGGCGTAGTCGCGCTCGGCCGGATCGGTGGGCAGGTCGGACCAGGCGACCTCGGCGAAGGCCACCAGCCGGGGGAAGGCCCGGTAGTCGATGTCCCGGGCGCTGTCCATGAACTCGCTCCACAGGTTGGCCTGGGTGCCGATCACGTGCCGGGCGGCCGTCTCGTCCAGCTGCCCGGGCACCGGCTCGAAGCGGTACACGTCCTCCAGCGTGCGCACGAAGCCGACCGGGATCGGCTCGTCCGGGCCGTCGGCCTGCCGGTGGTCGAAGTAGACGTGCTGCTCGGGGCACATCACCACGTCGTGCCCGGCCTTGGCCGCGGCGATCCCGCCGCCGAACCCACGCCAGGAGGAGACGGCGGCGCCCGGGGCGAGCCCGCCCTCCAGGATCTCGTCCCAGCCGATCAGCCGGCGGCCGCGCTCGGCCAGCCAGCGGTCGAAGTGCCGGATCACGAAGCTCTGCAGCTCGTCCTCGTTGGCCAGGCCGAGCTCGCGGATCCGCGCCTGGGCGGCCGCGCTGTCCTTCCACTGCTCCTTGGGGCACTCGTCGCCGCCGAGGTGGATGAACTCGGACGGGAAGAGCTCCAGGACCTCCTCCAGCACGCCCTCGAAGAAGCGCAGGGTGTCCTCGGAGGCGTTGAGCACGTTGTGGCTGACGCCCCAGTCCGTCCAGACGCCGAGCGCCGCGGTGTCCACCACGTCGGTGTTGCCCAGCTCGGGGTAGGCCGCGACGGCGGCCTGGGTGTGCCCGGGCAGGTCGACCTCCGGGACGACGGTGACCCCGCGCGCGGCCGCGTAGGCGACGATCTCGCGCAGGTCGTCCTGGGTGTAGTAGCCGCCGTGCGGGCGGTCGTCACGGCGCTGGCCGGCCCGGTAGCCGACCATCGAGCGGTCCCGCCAGGCGCCGCGCTCGGTCAGGCCGGGGTAGCGCTTGATCTCCACCCGCCAGCCCTGGTCGTCGGTCAGGTGCAGGTGCAGCACGTTGAGCTTGTGCGCGGCCAGCAGGTCGACGAAGCGCAGCACGTCCGACTTGGGCAGGAAGTGCCGGGCGACGTCGAGCAGCGCGCCGCGCCAGCCGAACCGGGGGGCGTCCTCGATGTCCGCGCCGGGCAGCACCCAGCCGGTGCCGCGCAGCGGGGACCGGCGGAAGGCGTCCGGGCCGAGCAGCTGCCGCAGGGTCTGCGCGCCCCACAGCGCACCGGCCGGCCCGCCCGCGGCCACCAGGGCGTGGCCGGGGCGCACCGTGATCCGGTACGCCTCGGCGGCCAGCGCGTCGTCCTGGACCAGTTCGATGCCCGTGCCCGGCCGGCCCGGGCCGAGCGGCAGCCCGGTGGCCGCGGTCAGCGTGGTGCGCAGCCACCGCTCGGCGTCGGCCAGCCCGGGCGGCGCGGTCAGCGTGGTGGCGTCGTCGAGGGGGAAGTCCTCGTCCGGGCGGCGGACGGCACTCGAAGGCACGGGAATGAGGTCCATTCCGACATCCTGCCCCCGCCCCGGACGACTGGCATAGACCACTTCGGAAACTCGGCACTATGCAAAACGGCACTGTGCACAACCACACCGTGCACAACGGCGCCGGGCACCGGCCCGCGGCGGCCGGTGCTACTTGCCGCCGTTGTTGTCGTCGCCGCCCTGCGGCTTGCCGATGCCGTCGTAGATCTCCTTGCACATCGGGCAGACCGGGTACTTCTTCGGGTCGCGCCCGGGCACCCAGACCTTGCCGCAGAGCGCCACCACGGGCGAGCCGGAGAGCGCGCTCTCCATGATCTTGTCCTTCTGGACGTAGTGCGCGAAGCGCTCGTGGTCGCCGTCCCCGTGGGACACCTGGGGGACGGGCTCGACCAGGGTGCCGGTGCCGAGGCCGCGCTCGGGCTCAAGAGTGCTCATAGGTGCCAAGTCTATGGGCGCCCCGCGAAACCCGGCCAGTATCGCGACGGCGGCCCGTACGTCAGTTCAGCGTCGGGTCGTCCGGATAGGTCGCGAGCAGCGCCAGCGGGCCGCGCTGGCGGCGCAGCACCGAGCGCCACAGCCGCTCCGGTTCCGGGCTGGAGATGTCCCCCGGCTCGCAGTCCA
Organism: Kitasatospora sp. NPDC127121; assembly: GCF_042677305.1. Taxonomy (NCBI): domain Bacteria; kingdom Bacillati; phylum Actinomycetota; class Actinomycetes; order Kitasatosporales; family Streptomycetaceae; genus Kitasatospora; species Kitasatospora sp. NPDC127121. The sequence goes on from NZ_JBHXTQ010000002.1 coordinate 199,643, forward strand.
CCAGGTACCAGGCGCCGCTCCCCAGCTCCGTCTCCAGCTGGCCCGGCGACCAGCCGGCGTACCCGGCGAAGATCCGCAGCGCGCCCAGCTCGCCGGCCAGCACCTCGGGCGGCGCCTCCAGGTCCACCAGGCCGATCGCGCCGTGCACCCGCCGCCAACCGAGCGGCTCGCCGGTGCCCGGCTCCCCCGGCGCCACGGCGAGGCCGAGCGCCGAGTCCAGCGCCACCGGTCCGCCCTGGAACACCACGGCGGGCTGCCCGACCAGCCGCCCCCAGCCGTCCAGCACGCTGCCCACCTCGACCGGCGTCGGCCGGTTGAGGACCACGCCGAGCGCCCCCTCGACGTCGTGGTCGAGGAGCAGCACCACCGCCCGGGCGAAGTTCGGGTCGGTGAGCAGGGGCGTCGCGACGAGCAGACGGCCGGTGTGGGACCGTCCTGCGTGCGAGTGGGCCGCCGTCATGCCCACATGATCCCGCAGAACGGCCGGGGTCGGACACCTCAACGATCGAAACCCCGCCACGCCGGACAAACACCCGAACGGCCCCTCCGGCGGGCGGGAGCGAGCCCGGAGAGAGGACCATCACGGGAGAGGCTCACGGGAACCATCGGCACGCCCACTACCATCTACGGATGGTGGACGCCCTTCTACGGTGCCGACTCGGTTTTGCCGGGGGCCCGAGCGCGCCCGTACCAACCGGTCCACCACCGGCTCTCTACCGGAGCCTTCCCACCCCTCTGGCACCCCGGATTGCGAGAACGATGACCGACGACGTCCTGCTGGTCCACGGCGGAAACCCGCTCGAAGGCGAGATCCGCGTCCGCGGTGCGAAGAACCTGGTGCCCAAGGCCATGGTCGCCGCCCTCCTCGGCCAGGGCCCCAGCAGACTGCGCAACGTCCCGGACATCCGCGACGTCAAGGTGGTCCGCGGCCTGCTCCAGCTGCACGGGGTCACCGTGCGGACCGGCGACGAGGACGGCGAGCTGATCCTCGACCCGTCGCACGTGGAGAGTGCGAACGTCGCCGACATCGACGCGCACGCGGGCTCCTCGCGGATCCCGATCCTGTTCTGCGGCCCGCTGCTGCACCGCCTCGGCCACGCCTTCATCCCGGGCCTGGGCGGCTGCGACATCGGCGGCCGCCCGGTCGACTTCCACTTCGAGGTGCTGCGCCAGTTCGGCGCCACCATCGAGAAGCACCCGCAGGGCACCTACCTGGTCGCCCAGCAGCGCCTGCGCGGCACCAAGATCGAGCTGCCCTACCCCTCGGTCGGCGCGACCGAGCAGGTGCTGCTCACCGCCGTCCTCGCCGAGGGCGTCACCGAGCTGCGCAACGCGGCCATCGAGCCGGAGATCGTCGACCTGATCTGCGTGCTGCAGAAGATGGGCGCGATCATCACCCTGGGCACCGACCGGACCATCCTGATCACCGGCGTCGACGAGCTGGGCGGCTACACCCACCGCGCGCTGCCGGACCGCCTGGAGGCCGCTTCCTGGGCCTGCGCGGCGCTGGCCACCAGGGGCGACATCTACGTCCGCGGCGCCCGCCAGCTGGAGATGATGACCTTCCTGAACACCTTCCGGAAGGTCGGCGGCGCCTTCGAGGTGGAGGACGAGGGCATCCGCTTCTGGCACCCGGGCGGCGAGCTCAAGGCGATCGCCCTGGAGACCGACGTGCACCCGGGCTTCCAGACCGACTGGCAGCAGCCGCTGGTCGTCGCCCTGACCCAGGCCACCGGCCTGTCCATCGTCCACGAGACGGTGTACGAGTCGCGGCTCGGCTTCACCGGCGCGCTCAACCAGATGGGTGCGCACATCCAGCTGTACCGCGAGTGCCTGGGCGCCACCCCGTGCCGCTTCGGCGCGCGCAACTTCCTGCACTCGGCGGTCGTCTCCGGCCCGTCCAAGCTGATGGGCGCCGAGCTGGTCATCCCCGACCTGCGCGGCGGCTTCTCGTACCTGATCGCGGCGCTGGCGGCCGAGGGCACCTCGACCGTGCACGGCATCGACCTGATCAACCGCGGCTACGAGAACTTCATGGACAAGCTGCGCGACCTGGGCGCCCACGTCGAGCTGCCGTCCGAGCAGCTGGTCGACGCCTGACCCGCAGGGCCCACAGGCCTACGGGCCTGTGGGCCCGTGGCCCCACGACGAGAGGCCGGGCTCCCCAGACGGGGAG